>NZ_JTIZ01000117.1:0-313 GCF_000801125.1 Rhodococcus sp. Chr-9 | reverse complement strand
TGAAGTTGGGATACAAGGCGTCGGCAGAGCAGTTCGGGCCGCGCGAGCTGGTGGAGTTGGGTGTGTTGGCCGAGGCGCACGGGATGGATTCGGCGACGGTGTCGGATCATTTCCAGCCGTGGCGGCACAACGGTGGGCATGCGCCGTTCTCGTTGGCGTGGATGACCGCCGTGGGCGAGCGCACCGAAAGGTTGCAGCTGGGCACGAGTGTGCTCACGCCGACGTTCCGGTACAACCCGGCGGTGATCGCGCAGGCCTTCGCGACGATGGGGTGTCTGTATCCGGGACGGATCTTCCTCGGGGTCGGCACCGG
>NZ_JTIZ01000116.1:0-254 GCF_000801125.1 Rhodococcus sp. Chr-9 | reverse complement strand
TCTCCCGGCACGGCCGGCACCGATGCGGTGCCCAGACCGTGCTCGCCCAGGTGCGCACCGGCACGCAGGTGCCGCTCCACCTGTGCGAGAGTCTGTTCCAACGCGCGGGCATGCCGGCGCAGCTTGCCCGGCGTGCCGATGTGCGCGGCGGTGATCGTCGGCAGGCGACGCAGCCGCTGGGGATCCGGCAGCCCGGCCTGCTCGAGCATCACGGCGGTCAGGTCCCGGATGAGCCAGTCGGCCAGGGCCGCGGT
>NZ_JTIZ01000115.1:0-387 GCF_000801125.1 Rhodococcus sp. Chr-9 | reverse complement strand
AAGTCCAATCTTCCATTCGAGTTGCGAAGGAAAGCTGGGGATTGCTCTCGAGTGACTGCAGGGCCAATAGACCTCATCTAGGCTTGTGTCCAGAAGCCAATGTTCCTCTCCAGGGGCGACAGGGATCTCGGGGTTGCATTCCAGACGCACCCGGGGAGACAGGCATTCATCTCGAGTGGAAGCAAAGAACCCCGCTCTGCTCTCGAGTCGCGACGGGTATCTCTGGGAGCTCACTGGGTGGACTCAAGGGAGTCAAGCCTCCTGAGGCGTTTGGAGAGAGGTCGCGAGATTGGTCGCTAGGCCATGCAGGAGACGAAGGCCCTCATCTCTCGATGACGGGGGAATCTCGGGGTTGTTCTCGAGCGGCGGCCCCAGTGTGCGGTTTCT
>NZ_JTIZ01000114.1:0-1177 GCF_000801125.1 Rhodococcus sp. Chr-9 | reverse complement strand
TTACCTTTTAAGGCAACAGTTTCATTCAATAGTTCAAAATACCTCCCGCCTGCAACGATTGATGTGTTAACATATTGCACGTTAAGGGCTGTATTTAATGGACTTTTCCAATCTTTGCGCCTAATTGTTCTATAGCCCATTCCAGTCAACATCATGTATAGTTTTCCGTCATTATTAGAACCGACTGGAAACTCTGTACCATTTGGACTGAAAAACGTGAAGTTTTTAATTGTCATTTTTAACCTTTCTTGAAATTATTTCCGCTTTATCTAAAACTGGGTTATCAGTAATTGATAGCTCTAACAATCTAAATTTTCTACCGCCATAAGGATAACCACCAATTGATACAAATTGTCCGACTTCATACAAGAGCGTGGTCTCGATTCTAAGCGTGTTTTTACTATTATAGTACACTTTACCTTGCAATAGTTCTAAGTGGTCTTTACGAAGCTCTCTATGCCCTTTAAAGCTATCTATTCTATATTTGTCGCCATAAGTAGCTACATACTCATATAACATTCGGTTTGTCTCCACTTCCTACAAAAATAAGTCTATCATTGAACTCTGTTTTAACTCTATCTGCTATATATCCTGAATATAGCTTGCCCTCGTACCAAATATCTACTAAGTCATTAACATACAAAGGAAAAAGTTCATTTTGATTAAAGAATAACCTTGTGACGATTGTAGAGGGAGAAATTTCAACCTTAATAGTAGACAACTCAGGAGGGTTTCCGTGGTCATCTCTATCATAAAACAATGTTTTGGTTGTCCTTACATCTGGCAAGTCTGTTCCGTCTCCATGATAAGTGCTATAATCAATGACATCTCCGTTATTTTTTGCTGTGTACATTTTAGGAGGGTCTGTGTAGTCATCTGTTGCTTTATTTTTAACGAACACAACAGCAAAATTATAAGCTGAACGTTCTACTATTGTTTCCGTGTCCATTGTCACACTTTGCTTAATATCTACCCTTGTCGTGATTCTTTTTCTATTCCAGTTTCTTGAAGCAAAGTTAATGAATAACAAGTTTCTAGGGTCTGTTTCAGATGGAGCGTGTTGAATGGTTGTAGTTGGTTGAAATTGAACCTTGGAAAATATCCTTTTTGCTACATCATGAGCTGATGAAGTTTCCGCTTTACGATTAATCGTAGCCTTTCCAGCAAAGATACTTGA
>NZ_JTIZ01000113.1:0-326 GCF_000801125.1 Rhodococcus sp. Chr-9 | reverse complement strand
GCCGTACCGGAAGGTGCGGCTGGATCACCTCCTTTCTAAGGAGCATTTCTCCCGGCGAGGGGTCACACAGGTGACTTCCTCACGGGCAGAGACTGTTTCGTTCCCGCAGGTGGAACGGCAGAAGCTCATGGGTGGAACGCTGACAAGCACTCTTCGGATCGTCTCTTCCACCTGGAAGGGATCGAAGGGTTATATCGGTGCACTGTTGGGTCCTGAGAGAACACGCAATGTGTTTGATCAGCGACGATGATCCGCGAAACAAGGAAATCAGTTTTCTTGCGGTAGGGGTTGTTGTGTGTTGTTTGAGAACTGCACAGTGGACGCGA
>NZ_JTIZ01000112.1:0-8725 GCF_000801125.1 Rhodococcus sp. Chr-9 | reverse complement strand
TCGACCTCTACCAAGAAGCCGCCTACACCGACAACCACGGACACCAAACCGTAGAAGACACCCTCGAACCGGCGACGACGGTGCAGCAGTAAGTACATCACCACCGTGGATGCAGTGCCCCGAGCACCGCAGACAACGGCCTCGAAGAAGGATCTGGAACTTCCATGGGTAAGTACATCGATATCGTTAAGGCCTCTGGCGAAACATTCGCCGCCTACCTCGCCGAACCCGAGCAGGGATCCGGACCCGGCCTGGTCTTGTTACAGGAGATCTTCGGCGTCAACGACTACATGCGCGAAACCGCCGAGCTGTACGCCCGAGAAGGCTATGTCGTGCTCGTGCCGGACCTGTTCTGGCGATCCGAACCGCGCGTGGAACTGGGTTACGACGACAACGGCGTTGCCCGCGGACTGCAACTTCGAGATGCGCTCGACAATGACACCGCGATCGACGACATCGCCGATACCATTCGCACCCTGCGTGCGTTCGACAATCAGGCCGGGGGGGTTGGCATCGTTGGATACTGCATGGGCGGGTTACTGTCCTATCTATCGGCGGTCCGTCTCGACATCGACTGCGCGGTAAGTTATTACGGTGTCGGCGTACATGAGCACCTCGACGAGGCAAAGAACCTGCAGGTGCCGACTTCATTCCACCTGGCCGAGCTGGACGCATTCTGCCCCGAGCCGGCGCGAACCGCTATCCGTGCAGCGTTTACCGACAACGATCTTGTGCAGATCTACGACTACGACGGTGTAGACCACGCGTTCGGCACGACCGGACGAGACGTATTCGATCCGGTTGCAGCCGACCTCGCTTACGCTCGAACACTGGCAGTGCTACGCAACACGATCGGCCCCCGATACGATCTCAACGCGATCTGGGACAATCACGTCTACCACGAATTCGTCACCCGCGATGTGCCCGCGACCATGGCGACGATGATCGACGAACCGTACGTCAACCACATCCCGACACTTACTGGCGGAGTGGGACAGAAGGATCTGTCCCGGTTCTATGCCTACCACTTCGTCCCTACCAATCCCTCCGACCTGAAGTCCATCACCCTGTCTCGTACCGTCGGTGCCAACCGGATTGTCGAAGAACAGCTGCTGTGCTTCACACATGATCGAGAGATGGATTGGCTTCTTCCCGGTATCCCGCCCACCGGCAAGTATGTGGAGATCCCCCTCGTGGCCATCGTCACCATCGAAGGCGACAAGCTTTGCAACGAACATATCTACTGGGATCAGGCCGGTGTGTTGGTGCAGATCGGCTTGCTGGAACCGACCGGACTTCCTGTGGCAGGAATCGAACAAGCACGCAAGCTGGTCGACAAGACTTTGCCGTCGAACGAGTTGATGGCGAAATGGTCCACCAGCGAGGGGAAGCCGATTTCGTGACGGCCTCCGCACCGGAACAACACCGTAGCGCTTTGGTCACCGGCGGCGCCGGCGCCATCGGACGACATATCTGCCTTGCTCTGGCCCGATCCGGGTTCGCCGTCGGAGTCGGCTATCGAGGTGACAGCACACGGGCACAGGAAGTCGTAGATGAGATCAACACCGAGGGCGGAGCCGCAAGGGCCGTCCCAGCGGTGCTGGACGATCCGGACTCGGTGATTCCGACGATCGCAAGGATGCACGCCCAACTCGGCCCTCTGGGTGTGCTGGTGAACAATGCGGTGGCCTGGCCAGACAATGTCGAGCAGGCGGAGCCTTTCTACCAGACCACAATGGACTGGGCGTCGCTTGTGCGCACGAATCTCGAGGGCACCTTAGCGATCACTCGGCATTGCGCACAGGCAATGGCCCACCACCACTGGGGACGAATAATCACCGTCTCCACCGATCTGGTCGACGGTTCGATGCAGTCCGATGTCTCGTACATCGCCGCCAAGGGCGGGATGACTGCGGCCTCACGCGCGCTGGCGTGGGAGCTGGGGCCGGCAGGAGTCACGGTCAATCTCGTAGCTCCCGGCCTGACCGCCGAGAAAGGCGCCACGATTGCCCCGCATGTCGTCGCCGAGCTCGTCGAACACACTCCGCTTCGCCGGTTGGTGACAGCGGCCGAGGTCGCCGCGGCGGTGGCGTTCCTCGCGTCCGAGAATGCAGGCGCGATCACAGGACATGTCCTGACGGTCAGCGGCGGGCACTGAATCTCTTCGTTCCTTCGCTTCCGTCGAGCAGCAAAGGACGTAACGGAACCCGTGCGCCGCACACTCCGGCCGATAGACGAGGACAACGACACCGGACCCTAGACAGATGCAGTGCCCCGCCAAGCTCATCCTTGGCGGGGCACTGCATCTGTCCAGGACGAGAACCTCGCCTGCTTCAGAGTGACTGAACGCAACTCGTCTCGGAGCTGAACCCGTGGTACGGCTACAGCTTTTCCCACGTGTCGTCGGTGACACCCTCGTTCCGAAGAACTGCCTTGGACACCTTGCCGTTGGCAGTCAGCGGTAAGGCGGCGACTATACGCACATAGCGGGGCAGCGCAAAGGCCGGCAGATGAGGTTCCGCGAATGCCATCAGTTTTTCGATCTCGGTGGTACTACCGTCGGTCATCTGCAAGCAGACCATCACTTCGTCCTCACCGAGATCACTCGGTACTGCGATCGCTGCTGCTGCAGCCACCTCCGGATGCTCGAGGAAGGCAGCTTCGACTTCGTAGCTGGAGATGTTCTCGCCGCGGCGACGGATCGAGTCTTTCAGCCGGTCGACGTATCGGTACATACCATCTGACTGTTTCCTCACCAGATCACCGGTGTGAAACCACAGATTGCGACGTGAGGAAGTCGTGGCCTCGGGGGCGTTGAAATACCCCGCCGAGATCAGAGCAGGTTGCCGGGGGCGAATGACGAGCTCACCGACGTGCCCGTCCGGCAGCGGGCAATCCGCGGCATCGACGACAGCGACCTCGTAGTCCGGATGGGGAAATCCCAGCAGTCCTTCGGTGTGCTGGCCCAACGGGGTATAGAACGCCACTCCGATTTCGGTCATGCCGAAGCCCTCGGCCACTTCGACTCCGAAGTGGTCTTCGAAGTCGCGTTTGATGGCAGGTTCGATGCCTGGTCCGAGGATCACACGCAGTGCGGAGTTCTCCTTGTCGAACACCTTGGGTTTGCGGTTCCACAGCATGCTGCTCATCGCCCCGAGAAGGAAGGTGACCGTGGCCTCGGACTGACGCAGGCGGTCCCAGAACGCCGACACCGAGAACTTCGGACCGATGACCGCGCGTGCCTGGGCGCCCAGCGCCTGCAACAGCGTGGTCAGCGCATTGGTGTGAAATAGCGGCAAGCAGGTGTACAAGGTGTCGGCCGACGTCAACTGCAACTGCTCGGTGCAGATCACCGACCACCAAAAGAACTGCCCATGGGGCATGATGACACCCTTTGATGGTCCCGTGGTACCCGAGGTGAACAAGATGGCCGCCGTCGTCTCCGGCACTACCGTAACTGCTTCGGCGCCGGTCTCCCCGAGCTGGAACTCGACTGCATTCGCTACCGAAGCGTGGTGTCGATCCACTTCATCGTCGGCATATCCGTCCAGCGGCTCTGTCGAGATCCGGACCAACACCGGATCCGGGTGATCGAATACATCGCTCGCCTCGGCGAGATTGGTCTCGGTGACACGATCGAACACCACCACAGTAGGGCGTGCTGCGCGGAGTTGGTGGCGCAGCATCTCCCCCCGCAGTGCAGGGTTGAGAGGAGTGAATACTGCTGCGCTCCACGCACACCCGAGGAACAGTTCGATCATTTCTCGGCGATTGGCGGTGGCAACGACCACCCGGTCCCCGGGTGTGACACCGTGACGCTGCAAGAACTGCGCACAGCGGGCAGCGACATCGGCGAGGTCACGTCCGGTATAGGAGCGATCGGCGACGGTCAGTACCGGTTCATCCGCCTGGTGTTCAGCAGCGTGACAAATGATTTCTTGGAGCGTACGACGTCGATGAGGCCACTGACGCCACGGATGCGCCCCGGTCGATGCTGGGGTCTTCATTGTGCACTGTCTTTTCTGTCACCACCGGATCGGTGGCCACGTAGATAGGCCGCAATATCGGCAGGGCAGCCGAAGACTTCGGCAGCCCTGCCGTCACGGAAAGTGGTGTTACCGATCGTGAATGTGTTCGCGATCCCATGTGGTGTCGGTCCTGCCGCGCTCGCGGAGTTCCGCTTTGCGTATCTTGCCGTTGGCGGTCCTGGGCAGTTCGGCAACGATGTCGACGAAGCGGGGCACAGCGAACTTGGCCAGCCTGTCGCTGCAATGGGCCACGATGTCTGCTGGGTGCAGTTCGTAGCCCTCCTTGGGCACGACTGAGACCATGACCTCGTCCTCGGCCATGTCCGATGCCACCGGAAACGCCGCGGCGGTTTTCACGCCGGGATGCAGACAAAGAACCTGCTCGACCTCGAACGAGGAGATGTTCTCGCCGCGACGCCGGATCACGTCCTTGAGACGATCGACGAATCTGAACCATCCGTCCGGCTCCCGGACCACCCGATCACCGGTATGGAACCACAAGTTCTGCCAGGCTTCGACGGTCTTGTCCGGCATGGTGAAGTAGCCGGTGGCGAAGCCGAACGGCACACGGGATCGCAACAGCAGTTCGCCCGGAGTACCGTCCGGAACTTCCACGTCGTATTCGTCGACGACAATCGCTTCGAAGTCGGGTTGCACGCGCCCCAGATAACCGGCCCGAGGCGCTTCTGGCGCCGAGTTGATCGCCGCGTTCGTTTCCGTGGATCCGAACCCGTCGCTGAGATCGAACCCGAAACGCTGCCGGAAAGGTTCGAACAAGGTGGCCGGTGTGGCCGGTGACAACGCGATACGCACCCGGTGGGCGCGGTCGAAGGGACCTGGCTCACGGGACCACAAGATGTTGATCATCGCACCGAGCAGATAGGTGACCGTAGCACCCGATTCGGTGACCTCTTGCCAGAATCGACTGGCGGAAAATCGTCTGCCGACAACGAAAGTGGCACCCGAGACCAGAGCCTGGACGAAGGTATTGAGGGCATTGGTGTGGAACAACGGCAGACAGGTGTAAAGGACATCCTTCTCGGTGATACCGAGCTGCTCACTGACATTGACGCCCCACCAGTAGAACTGGGCATGAGGGCAACACACTCCCTTGGACACACCGGTGGTGCCCGAGGTATAGAGCAGTGCTGCGGTGTCTCCCGGAGCAACAGGCGCGGCCGGTCTCGCACCCGAGAGTGCGGGGAATCGCTCGACACGTAGCGCAGAAACCGGCTCGGCGGAAGGGCTGTCCAAGGACCACACTCGCTCCAATGTGGAGGGGAGGGTGATCTCCTGGAGCCGTTCGAGCAGAGCGGGTTCGATGACCAGAATGCGGGCGCCGGAGTTGGCCAGCGCATGGAGAAGTTGCTCTCCTCGCAGTTCTGCGTTCAAGGGCACCGCCACCGCCCCCATCCAGGTAGCTCCCAGGATGGTTTCCAGCAGTTCGAGTCGATTGCCCGTCAGTGTCGCGACTCGGTCTCCGGACCGGATTCCAGCCTGTTCGAACACCGCGGCCGTCATGGCAGCGCGATCACGAACCTGGATGTAGGTGTAGGACGAGCCGTCGATCTCGAGCAATGTCTTGCTCCCGAAGGCGTCGGCCTGTCGGTTCAACAACGCCGGCAACGTGCATTCGGTGATGGGCAGTCCACGTAAGGGCGCGGACGCACGTTCGCGTGCAGCTAGTTCCACTGTCATCGTTTCTCCTGGGCGTGGGGTGTCGGTACGTACCCGATCGGGTTGTCCGGCGCTGTCGGAGGTATCGAGGTCAGCTCGATCGTCGTTCCCGGTGTGATGGGCGGACCGTGGACGGCCGCGACGACGATGGGGCCGAGGTCGCAGCGGACGGAGGCGAAGCGAGTAGGTGGTTCGGTGTGTTGGGCGGTCCATTCTTCGACGGTGCCCTGCCGTGCCATGACGTTCTCGAATTCGTGACCATGGCAGTGAGGGCACAGGAGCCGGAACGGAAAGGCGACGGTGGCGCATCGGGTGCAGCGCTGCATCTGGATTCCGGTAGTCACATCGCCTCCAGAATCGTCATGTTGGCGCACGCACCATAGCGGTAGGTGACCATGCCGTATCCGGTCACTGCCGCCAGGCGTGCTTCGACTTGCCGCTTCCCGGCGTGCCCGAGCAACTGCGTAGTCGCTTCAACGAGCCCGTGCAGTCCCCCTGCCGACCCTGCCTGGCCTGCGGACAATTGCCCGCCCGAGGTGTTGACGGGCCATCGGTGGTGGAGCATGCGATGTACCGCTTTGCCGAAGTCGTCATCAGGCACGAGCCCGAGGTCGGCGAGTTGGATGAGCACCATCACGGGGTAGTCGTCGTAGACGTTGACGAGGTCGATATCGGTCGGGTCCACGCCGCTGCGCTCCCACAGACCGGGTGCGATATCTGTCAATCCTGTCTGTAATCCGTCACCGGTGTGGTTGTCCCAGTTGATACTCCCGCCGATGGCGCGAACTCGGACAGTATGTCGGTCGGCAGCCAGGTCCGCTCGGGTGACGACGACAGCATCAGCACCGCTGACGGGGGGAACGCAGTCGAAACGCCGCAGCGGTGCGGCCACCATCGGGGCGGCGAGGTAATCGTCGAGTGTCATGGGCGTGCGGTAGACCGCACGGGGATTCAGCGATGCCCATTGCCGCTGGGCCACAGCGATGGCGCCGTAGTCGGTTTCCGCCAGTTCGTACTTTTTCATGTGGCGCTGGGTCAGCAGAGCGAACATTGCGTTGGGACCCGACATACCGGCAGGTGTGACGTGGTCTCGAGTAATGCCGTTGTATTCGGAGACCAGGATCCGGAAGTCGTCATGAGTCATACGGTCACCAGCGGCGATGACAATTGTGTTGGCGTCGCCGGCTTCGACTGCGCGTACCGCGTGTTGGAGCATGTTGACCCCGCTGGCGCCGCCGTTGGTGTCTTCCATGATCCAGCGCAGACTCAAACCACACTTCACGGCCAGATCGACAGCATGGTCGGGTTTGAGGGTGAAGCTCGATACCGCCAGGCCATCGATATCCGCAATCGTCAAACCCGCGTCGGCGACAGCACTGCGGATGGCGGCAGCAAGCATCGATTGTGTAGTCGTAGCGCCGGCGGGATGCCGAGTGTAGGGCTCTTCTGCAGCGCCGATGAGGACAGCAGTGTTGGCGGCGCTCATACCGACTCTCCGATGCGTCCTGTGTTCGCTGAGTTGTGATCGCGACCCGAGCCCGGCGTCGAGGTCTGGAACCGGCTTGCGGTCTCGGGAGCGCAGTAGACCGCGATGGTGCTGATCAGACCGAGAATCGCCAGGTAGATGGCGATCGGCCAGAAGTGCCCGGCCCAGGCGAGCAGGGCCGTAGCGATGAGTGGGGCAATGCCGCCGGCGAAGATCGCCGCGACTTCATGACCGATCGACAGACCGCTGTAGCGGACCTTGCCGGTGAACAACTCGCTGAAGAAACTCGGTTGGGTGCCGATCATGGCGCTATGGCACAGACCCACGGCGACGATGATGGCGATCCAGATCATTGCCGGTGTTCCCGTGTTCATCAGCAGGAAGAACGGCACTGCCCACACGACGACGCCGATCGCACCGAAGAGATAGACCGGTCGGCGACCCACACGGTCGGACAGTCTGCCGAAGCCGACCATGGTGAAGGTCTGCACGACGTTGGCCGCAATGATGGCCGGCAGGATGACATCGCTGCTGATACCCAGATGACTGCCGTACGCCAGGGAGAAGACCAGAAAGATGTAGGAGCCGCCGTTCTCAGCCATCCGCGCACCGACCGTGAGCAGGATGGAGCGCCGTTGCGTGCGAATCGCCTCGAGTGCGGGGTAACGCTCGACCTTGCCTTCGGTCTGCAGTTCTTGGAAGACAGGGGTTTCGGCGATCTTCATGCGGATGATCAAACCGGCGAGCATGAGAACCAGGCCCAGCAGGAAGGGGATGCGCCAACCCCATGTCAGAAACTGGTCGTCCGGAAGGAGAGTGACCAGGGCGAAGACCGACGATGACAAGATGAAACCGATGGTGACGCCGACCTGACTGAAGGCGGAGAAGAAGCCTCGGCGATGGGGTTGAGCATTCTCACTGATCAGCAGCACAGCACCGCCCCATTCACCGCCGACTGCGATGCCCTGGATGATGCGAAGCACAACCAGCAGGACCGGGGCCCAGAAGCCGATTTGCTGATAGGTGGGAAGCAGACCGATCAGTGCGGTACATACGCCCATCATCATCAAGGTGATCACCAGCATCGACTTCCGGCCGAGTCGGTCANCGGGCGGCGAAGCCGATGGCGAAGGTGCCGAAAGCCGCCAGCGTACCGGTCAACGAATCATCGCCGGTGAAGAACAACGGGCCGAAAACCAGTGCGGCAGCGGTGCCGTACAAGAAGAAGTCGTACCACTCGAGGGCACTACCGATCAAGCTGGCCGTTGCGACCCGTTTGATCGGAGTCGCCGGTGGTGAGGGGTTGGATCCGGTATTGCCGGTGTCAGTTGTCATCGATCAGGTCCTTCGAACGTCTCACGTCCCGTGCGGAATATGTTCGGGAATTGGAGGGGAGGTGGGAGGGGGCTTGTGGGGTGGGGCTCGATGGTGCGATCACCTTCGCAGTTGGGAGCCCCTCGAGGTGACCGAGATGGCGGTCACGGGTTCTGGTGTCCGTGGTTGTCGGTGTAGGCGGCTTCTTGGTAGAGGTCGA
>NZ_JTIZ01000002.1:0-39273 GCF_000801125.1 Rhodococcus sp. Chr-9 | reverse complement strand
CACCC
The DNA here is from genome assembly GCF_000801125.1 of Rhodococcus sp. Chr-9. Classification (NCBI taxonomy): domain Bacteria; kingdom Bacillati; phylum Actinomycetota; class Actinomycetes; order Mycobacteriales; family Nocardiaceae; genus Rhodococcus; species Rhodococcus sp. Chr-9. The sequence goes on along the minus strand of NZ_JTIZ01000002.1, from coordinate 39,268 downwards.
AGCCGGCACCAGTACCACTGCTAACTGCGAAGAGCCACTAATGGCGAGTTCCATACGGACTCCAGGTACGACTTCGAAACCCTACCTAGATCTACACGCGCCGCGATGATGGTGTCAGGGAAGGTTATATCATTGATAGATGTGGACGGGAAGAACCCTCTCCCCACCAAAGATCTATTTCCGTTACCCCTGCAAATTAAGAGATCATTCTCATCGACCGATTGATCTAATGGCGGTTTGCTGGGAAACTTTGAAACCTTGTACGCATTGCCGTCAAATTCATTCCCGGTAACCGCTGACAACGTAAGCACACGGGCGTCGACCGACCCCGTTTTAGATGGAGACAAACCATTTCGGAAGTTTCCATTACAGAGGTCACCCATCGTAACCCACTCGCAATCAGAACGCCCCAGCAGAGCTTCACCGAACATGTCGATGAAGATCGACCGGGTCAGTTCGTCGAGGCGGGCGATCGCTTCGCGGCGCTTGGCGCAGAGAGTGTCGGCATGGTCGAGGATGGAGGCGATGCGGCGCTGCTCTTCCAAGGCAGGAAGCGGCAATTTCAGGGCCTTGATGTAGTCGGCAGGTACGCGGCGTTGACCACCGCTACCGGTCATCCGCCGCTCACCATCAACGCGAATATAACTTTGGCGAAGAAAGTGAAGCAGATAGCGATGTTCTACCAGATCACCCGACGATCGAAGTACGTGAAATTCGGTTGATCCGAATCCGATTCGGTTGCGCGTCGAAGCCTGCGCGATCTTTCCGTTCTGGAAGCATGGGGTGATCTTGGCAACCAAGATGTCACCTTGCAAGAAGGGAGTGTAGCCCTTTCGAACTTCTTTGTACGGGCGATCGACACCACAGTTGGTTGTCCCGCCCTCCGACACGTCGGCCATACCTAGAAACGAAACTGTGTCCTCATCCGCGAGAGGCACACTCAAACGCGGATTGATATCCAGGACATCACCCAAACAGACAACCGGGTAAACGCTCACTCCGCACCCCCCGCCAGCATCTCCCGCAGCTGAGCCATCCCGTCGACGATCTCCTTCTCGAGCCGATCAAGCTCGTCCAGGATCTCCTCGGGTGCACGGTGTTCCACTTCTTCGTGGACGATTTCCTTGTAGCGGTTCAGCGACAGGTCGTAGTCCTGCGCCGCAATATCGTCCTTGGGGACGCAGAACGACTGCTCCGTACGCTCACGGCTCAGTTCACCGTCGTTGCGATCGAACCAACGCTTCAGCACATCCGGCAGATTGTTCTTCGCGTGCTCGTCGTCGGATAGTTCACCCGCGAGCACGCCGAGCTTGCTCTCGTCGAGCAGCGGGGTGCGCTTGTCGTCCAGCGAATAGCCGTCGGACTGCACGTCGTAGAACCACACATTGTCGGTGCCGCCCGAATCCGTCTTCGTGAAGAACAAGATCGCCGTCGACACACCCGCATACGGCTTGAACACACCCGACGGCAACTTCACCACCGCGTCGAGCTTGTGATCCTCGACCAGGATCTTCCGTAACGTCTTGTGTGCCTTCGACGAACCGAACAGAACGCCGTCAGGCACGATCACCGCGGCACGGCCGCCCGGCTGCAGCAAGCGCAGGAACAACGCCATGAACAGCAGTTCGGTCTTCTTCGTCTTGACGATCTGCTGCAGATCCTTCGCGGTGCTCTCGTAGTCGAGGTTCCCCGCGAACGGCGGATTCGCGAGGATCAACGAATAGGCACCCGCGTCATCGGTATTGGCTTCTGCCAGCGAATCGCGGTAGCGAACGTCGGGCTGTTCGATGCCGTGCAACAGCATGTTCATCGAGCCGATGCGCAGCATCGTGTTGTCGAAGTCGAAGCCGTGGAACATGTCGTGGTGAAACTGCTCGCGGCCCGCGCCCGAGTTGATCTCGTCGGCATGGTTCTCGCGCATGTACTCCGACGCAGCCACGAGGAAGCCGCACGTACCCGAAGCGGGGTCGACGATGCGGTCGCCCGGCTTGGGCTGCGTCATCTCCACCATCAACCGGATGATGTGGCGCGGCGTGCGGAACTGCCCGTTCTGGCCGGCACTGGCGATCTTCGCGAGCAGGTACTCGTAGATGTCGCCCTTGGTGTCGCGGTTCTCCATCGGCACCTTGTCGAGCCGATCCACCACCCGCACCAGCATCGCGGCGTTCGGGATTGTCAGGCGCGCGTCCTTCATGAAGTGCGCGTACGTCGACTCCTCGCCACGCATGTTCTTGATGAAGGGGAACACGCGCTCGCCGACGGTGTAGAACATGTCATCGGCCTGCATGTTCTTGAACACCGACCAGCGCAGGTCGTTGTAGTCGCGGCCCTCTTCGTCGGTGCCGATCGGGAACGGGTTGCCCTCCGGATCACGTCCGAGCATGTTGGCCTTGTTCAGCGCACGAGTCTGCTCGTCATCGAGACGCCTGATGAACAGCAGATAGGTGATCTGCTCCATCACCTCGAGCGGGTTGGAGATGCCACCCGTCCAGAAGGCGTCCCAGACCGCGTCGACCTTGCTCTTGACGTCACCGGTAATCACTCGGCGCTACCACCTTGTCCTGCTCGAAGGAGACCAACAGAACTGTATAGACGAGGTGACCGACACCTCCCCACCGGGAGGTGCAGCAAACAAGTACGTGATCACCTCCGGTGCGCTCGTCGCCAGTGCGCGGCTGGGCGACTCCGATCTATGGACGACGGGGAGGCATCGAGTCCGATGTTGTGTGCGGGGAAACGCCGAGAATTCGACAACAACGTCGGACTCGATTGCACCCGATCGTGTTTCCCGCGTGGCAGATGTGCATACTGTTGCGGGTCGTTCAGGGGGAACGACCGCGACGATCGGGGGGATCATGACCGACCTCAGCATGCCCGCAGCCGGCTCCGACAGGTTCGAGGGTCTGAGCGAGACGTGGCGGTTCCGCTTCGAATTCTTCGCCGCATACGGCGTCCCGGGATCGCTGAAGACGTCTCCCGAATACACCGCGGCCTTCCGCGCCCTGCCGCTGCGGCAGCGCATGAAGCTGAACATGAATCTGCTCGGGTTCCTGTTCGGCATCTTTTATCTGCTGTATCTACGGTTGTGGAAGAAGGCGCTGGTGGTGTTCGGCGTCGGCCTCGTGCTGGGTCTCCTCGTCGTCGCGCTGGCGCTGCCCTCGACCGTCGACACCGCTCTCACACTCGGCCTGTGGCTCTACGTCGCGAGTCGCGTGAACGTCTACCACTACGAGAACCGGGTACTCGGCCGTCAGACGTGGGGCCTGTAGCCCCGCCTCCCGCGTGCAGATCTCGTCGTGAATACCGCGCAAGATCGACAGGACCTGCACACGCACGGCGGTCCCGCTGACCCCGCGCCCCGGCAGGTCACATTTGCACCGCGGGTAGGCTCGGGACCCGTGTCTGATGCCCTCACCGTCGACGACGAACCCATCGAGTCGTCCTCACGCTCGTTCCGGCGCGCGTTCCAGGATCTGCGCGAAGGCTTCAACCACCGCGAGCTGTGGTTGCTGCTCGGCTGGCAGGACATCAAGCAGCGCTACCGCCGGTCGGTGCTCGGTCCGTTCTGGATCACGATCGCCACGGGTGTGTCGGCGATCGCGATGGGTGTGCTCTACGGCACGCTGTTCAACCTCGATGTTCCGGAGTTCCTGCCGTACGTCGCGCTCGGCTTCATCATCTGGAACCTGATCCAGGGGTCGATCCTCGAGGGCGCGGACGTGTTCATGTCCAACGAGGGCCTGATCAAACAGCTGCCGACACCGTTGAGCGTGCACGTCTACCGGCTGGTGTGGCGGCAGATGATCCTGTTCGCGCACAACATCGTCATCTACATCGGCATCTTCATCTTCTTCCCACGTCAGCTGTACTGGACGGCCTTCCTCGCCATCCCGGCGCTGGCGTTGATCGCGATCAACGCGGTCTGGGTGTCGCTGGTGTTCGGCATCCTCGCCACGCGCTACCGCGACATCGCTCCGCTGCTCGGCAGCATCGTCCAGCTGCTGTTCTTCATGACGCCGATCATCTGGACGGAGAAGACGCTCGAAGGCACCGGCAACGAGGGTCGCGCACGGATCGCGGAGATCAACCCGCTCTACCACTTCCTCGACATCGTGCGGACCCCGCTGCTCGGCGGCGACCAGCAGCTCTACCACTGGGTCATCGTCCTGATCATCACCGTCGTCGGCTGGGGTATCGCCCTGCTCGCGCTGCGCAACTACCGCTCGCGCGTCGCCTACTGGGTCTGAGCCGGTTCGAGCCGGACCAGCTGCGAACGGTGGATCGGCTCCCGGTCGGTGATCCGGAAACCGACGGCCTCGAGCTCCCGGTAGGTGTCGGTCTCGGTGAACCGGTGGGGGTCGAACCGCCACCACACGTTGTTCGGGTGCCACACCCGGAAGCCGGTCTCGCGCTCACCGTCGGCGATCACCCACAGCACCTCGCATCGAGCCGCCGCGCGTCGGGCGAGTTCCGGCGGCGGGGCGTCGGTCGACCACAGGTTCACGCGGTCGACGGCGTCGTATCCGAGCCCCACGTCGTCGAGTCCCTCCACCGCGTCGGGCCGGGCGTCGACGACGGCGCGCAGTGACGTGGGTGCCCACGAGACGCGCGGTTCGAAGGCAACACAGTCGCCTGGTTCGGAGCGTTCGACCAGCCGGTCGGCGATCACGCTGTAGTCCATCCCGCCTGGCTTGCCGAACGGCTGTCGCTGCTGCACGTAGGCCGGCGCGACGCTGACGGCGACCGCCGTCAGCACGATCAGCATCGACCACCAGCGCGTGGCAACGCGGGCTGCGGCCCAGCCCACCAGCAGCACCATCGCGGGCACCGTGAACGACAGATAGCGCTCGAGGTACATGTTGTCCTCGAGCAGCGAGTAGCCGAGCAACAGCACCATCGGCACGGCGAAGCCCGGTACCGCGAGCCAGAGCAGGGTGCGCTCCCCCGGCTCCGCACCACGACGGACCGCGACGATCACCCCACCCACGGTGATCGCGGCGCACAATGCCGCCGCCCACGGGGCCTGCGGGAACCACTGGTCGAGAGCGATCGTGCGGACGATCGTCGAGTCGAGCGGGGGAATCCACGCGACCTGCTTGGCCTGCGAGTACGCGAGCAGCACGAACGGCGTCGACAAGGCCGCGCCCACCCCTGCGGACAGCAGGAACGCGCCGCGTCCACGACCACGGACCAGCACGGTGAACAGATGCGCGACGACCACCGTCGCGGAGTACACGAACATCACCGTCGCGACGGGCAGGACGACGGCGTACAGCGCCCACCAGCGTCTACGGCCGGTCGTGCATCCGAGCGCGACCAGCAGCGACAACACCGCGACCAGCCCCACAGCGAAGGCATAGGATCGCGCTTCGGTGGCTGCCCAGGTCACCCGCGGCGACAGCGCGAACAGCACCCCGGCGGCGATCCCCACGCGACGACCCGCCAGCACCTGGCCGGTCGCGGTGACAGCGGCGGCACCCACCCCGAGCGCGAGGACACCCGGAAGGCGGGCGGTGAACTCGTCGACGCCCACCAGCGAGAACCAGTGGTGCAGCAGAAGGTTGTGCAGGCCGTGGACGGCGTCGATCCGGGTGTGGACGCGGAGCATCCCCTCGACGGACCGGTCGGCACTCGAGATGGTTGCGGCCTCGTCCCACCACAGCGAGGGCACCCACGAGAACGCCCCTGCGACGAGCACGGTCGCAACCCCGACGAGCACGGGAAGCGACCATGCCCGCACGGTCTACCCGTCGATGCCGTACAGGCGCGCCCAGTTCTCGCGGCTCGTGAGCTTGGGCAGCGCTTCCTGCCAGACCGTCTTCATCCGGGGAGCTTCCTTGCGGAGCTGCCAGCACACCTTCGCGGCGTGCTTCGCGAGTTCGACGGCGGTGTCCTTGTCGCGGTGACGCACCCGCACGGCGTTCTGCGAGGCGTCGGTGACGACGGCCTTGTCGAACAACGACACGTGCCACCACGACGCGAAGTGCGCGGGCACGGTGACCGTCCGGCGGTCGACCTTGCCGGCGAACTGCTGCACGGCACGCTTGAGCAGCACCAGGCCCTCGCGCTTCTTGTCGGGCTCGAACTGCCACACCGACATCTGCGTGTGCGGGTCGGATTCCGCACCCACCTGCGCGGCCGGCAGCGGCTTCGTCTCGGGATAGCGGTCGCGCAGTTCGCGCAATTCCTTCAGCACCGACTGGCCGCCGTCGTAGAGGAAGTCCGGTCCGGCGAGGAAGTCCTCCGCGGCCTTGATGAAGGTCGCGGCGAGCCCGTACTGCATCGAGACGATGAGCTCACTGATCTTGCGGAACAGGTACTTCGACATGTCGTTGCCGTCGAAGCGCCCGTAGATGGACGAGACGATCAGACCGTTGCGGATGCTGAAGTAGCGCGCCCAGTCGTCGTAGTCCTTGAGGTAGAAGTCGGCGTGCCACACACCCGCATTGGGCAGGGTGACCGTCGGGTGCCCCGCGTAGCGGGCGCGGATGCCGTATTCGATGTCGTCCCACTGGAAGAACAACGGGATGGGCAGGCCGCAGTCGGCGATGATCTCGGCGGGCAGCAGGCAGGTCCACCAGCCGTTCCAGCCGGCGTCGAAACGCATGTCCTGCTTCTTCTTCACGAGATCGATGCCCATGCGCGCACCCGGAGTCAGTGCGCCGGCGGTGATCTCGTCGAGCACCTCGCGCTCGGCCGAGACGTGCAGGACCTGCGGGTTGCTCAACGACAGCATCTGGGCGCCGACGATGGTCGGCTGCACCGTCATGTTCGCGAAAGCGTTGAGACGCAACACCGATTCGGGTTCGCACAGGATGTCGTCGTCCATGACGATGACGTTGGCGTGCTCGGCCTTGGCGGAGCCGGTGATCTCGTACATGCCACGCGAGAAGCCACCCGCACCACCGAGATTCGGCTGGGTCAGGTAGATGAGCTTGTCGCCGAGCTTGTCGGCGACCTCGGCGAACGCCGAACGCGAGCGCACCTGGTCGGTGCCCTGGTCGACGATGCACACCGCTTCGATGTCGGCCATCGCCCCGTCGTCCGAGGCGAGGGTGCCGACGGTGACGGTGCAGTCGTCGGCGCGGTTGAACGTGCAGATGACGACCGCGGCGGGTCGCAGGCGCTCGGGCGCGGCGACCGTCCAGCGCGCGTCGGAGACGAGCACCGATCCGTTGCTGGCGTCGACGGCAAACCACATCGCACCGCCGTCGACGAACCGCTCGATCGGCAGCTCGAGGTCGAGCTCGCCCGAACCCGACACCGTCTCGACCGTCACGATCCGCTCGCGCCCGCGGGCGTCGGAGGCCCACACGGTGAACTTCGCGGTACCGGAGCAGCCGTAGGTGAGCTGCAGGTTCACGGTCTTCACGTCGGTCCAGCGCTGCCAGAACGTCGCGGGGAAGCGCCCGAAGTAGGTGTTGGTGTGGGCGGTCGCGCCGTCGGCGAGCTGCAGCCCGTAACGGTCGGACGCCGCGTCGCCCTTGGTGTGGACGTACATCTTCTCCGGCACGCGCGGCGACAGGGATGCGAAGACGCCGCGCTGGACGATCAGCCGGTCGCGACGCACCGGCTCGGTGAGAACCTCGTCCAGCGTGTCCGCGTCATGTCCGATCGTGCTTGTGTCGCCGGCAGCTGCCTGCTCCATCGGGCTACTCCCCGCTCGTGGTCGATCCGCTGTTTTCGATGCGACAGTAGCAGCGGAAACAGGAGCTCCACGGTTGTGTGCGTCGTGCACCAGTGTTTCGACCCATTCGCGAATTGTGCCGGGATCACCCCGAACGGCGCAGGTTATCCGCCCAGAACGCGCTCGGTGCGGCTGTAGCCGGCCTCGGTGACGTGCTTCTGTGGCGTCCACCACTGCTCGTTGGCGCGGTACCAGTCGATGGTCGCGGCCAGGCCCTCACGGAAGTCGCGGTAGCGGGGTTGCCAGCCCAGTTCGGTGCGCAGGCGGGTCGCGTCGATGGCGTAGCGCAGGTCGTGGCCGGGGCGGTCGGTGACGAAATCGAACTCGGTCCTGTCCTTGCCGCACAGTTCGAGGACGGTTTCGACGACGGTGCGGTTGTCGGTCTCCCCGTCGGCGCCGATCAGATAGGTCTCGCCGAGCTGTCCGTGTTCGATGATCGTCCATACCGCGCTGTTGTGGTCGTCGACGTGGATCCAGTCCCGCACGTTGGTGCCGGTGCCGTAGAGCTTGGGGCGCACACCGGTGAGCACGTTGGTGATCTGGCGGGGGATGAACTTCTCCACGTGCTGATACGGGCCGTAGTTGTTCGAGCAGTTCGAGATGGTCGCGCGGACGCCGAACGAGCGCACCCAGGCGCGTACCAGCAGGTCCGAGCCGGCCTTGGTCGACGAGTAGGGGCTCGACGGATTGTAGGCGGTGGTCTCGGTGAACTTGATCGGATCGTTCAGCGGCAGGTCGCCATAGACCTCGTCGGTGGAGATGTGGTGATAACGCACGTCGTACTTGCGGACGGCCTCGAGCAGGGTGAAGGTGCCCACGAGATTGGTCTGTACGAACGGTGCGGGGTTCGCCAGGGAGTTGTCGTTGTGGGATTCGGCGGCGAAGTGCACCACCAGATCGGTGTCGGCGACGAGCCGGTCGACCAGCTCGGCGTCGGCGATGTCACCTTCGACGAAGGTGATCGTGTCGGCGACGGGGTCGAGGGAGGCGCGGTTGCCGGCGTAGGTGAGCTTGTCGAGCACGGTGACCTGCGTGTCGGGTCGTTCCGCGACGGTCTGATGGACGAAGTTCGCGCCGATGAAACCGGCACCACCGGTGACGAGCAGCCTCATTGGCGCAAGCCTACTCATGCGAGACTGTCCGACATGCGCGGAATCATCCTCGCGGGTGGGACGGGCTCGCGTCTGCATCCGATCACCCAGGGCGTGAGCAAGCAACTCGTGCCCGTCTACGACAAGCCGATGATCTACTACCCGCTCTCGACGCTCATGCTCGCCGGGATCCGCGACATCCTCATGATCACCACCCCGCACGACGCCGGACAGTTCCGCTGGTTGCTCGGCGACGGTTCGCAGTTCGGCGTGAACATCACCTACGCGATCCAACCCTCACCCGACGGCCTGGCACAGGCCTTCGTGCTCGGCGCCGACCACATCGGAACCGAGCCGGTCGCATTGATCCTCGGCGACAACATCTTCTACGGCCCCGGCCTCGGCACCCAGCTCAAGCGCTTCGCTCACATCGACGGTGGTGCGGTGTTCGCGTACCGGGTGTCCGATCCGTCGGCCTACGGGGTGATCGAGTTCGACTCCACCGGCCGCGCCCTGTCGCTCGAGGAGAAACCCGACGACCCGAAGTCGAACTTCGCGGTGCCCGGGCTGTACTTCTACGACAACGACGTCGTCGAGATCGCCCGGTCGCTGAAGCCGTCGGCGCGCGGGGAACTGGAGATCACCGACGTCAACCGCACCTATCTCGAAGCGGGGAAACTGCAGGTCGAGGTGTTGCCGCGCGGTACCGCCTGGCTCGACACCGGCACCTTCGACTCGCTGCTCGACGCGTCGAACTACGTGCGCACCATCGAACAACGTCAGGGATTGAAGATCGGTGCGCCCGAGGAGGTCGCGTGGCGCCTCGGGTTCATCGACGACGAGCACCTGCGCGCCGCGGCCGAGCCGCTGGTGAAGTCGGGCTACGGCAGCTACCTGCTGGATCTGCTCGAACGAGGAAAGGACCGCTAGGTGCACTACCGCGAACTGAAGGTCGCCGGGGCGTGGGAGATCACGCCCAAACAGTTCGGCGACGACCGGGGCGTGTTCCTCGAATGGTTCAAGCAGGAGAGTTTCACCGACGCCGTCAGCCGGCCCCTGGAGTTGGCGCAGGCGAACTGCTCGGTCTCCGCCGCCGGGGTGCTGCGCGGCATCCACTACGCGGATGTGCCTCCCGGACAGGCGAAGTACGTCACGTGCGTGTCGGGGTCGGTGCTCGACGTCGTCGTCGACCTGCGGGTCGGGTCGCCGACCTTCGGGCAGTGGGATTCGGTGCTGCTCGACACGAAGGACCGGCGCGCGATCTTCCTGTCCGAGGGCCTCGGCCACGGTTTCCTCGCCCTCGAGGACAACTCGACCGTCGTCTACCTGTGCTCGACGGGCTACAACCCCGACCGCGAGCACGAGGTGCACCCCCTCGATCCGGAGATCGGGATCGACTGGCCCACAACAGGTGCCGACGGCCGACCGCTCGAGTACGAGTTGTCCGCCAAGGATCGGGTGGCACCCACCCTGGCCGACGCCCGCGAAGCGGATCGTCTCCCGAGCTTCTGACGATTTGTGTGGATTCGACCCCGGTTTCCGGGGTTGGATCCACACAAATCGATCGGTACGGAACCGGAACCGCGGTCACTGCGTCGAACCGGATATGAACCTGCGAAACGCGTACCGCATCATGGCCGCTCAGGACGGCGTCATCACTCGCGTGCAAGCACTGGACTGCGGAATGAGCGCTTCCGCTGTCGACCGACGAGTCGAGAACGGCGACTGGCTCGCGCTCGCACGCGGCGTCTACCTTCGTGCCGATCGGGAACGCACGCCGGCCGTGGCGCTACGGGCAGCCGTCTATGCCGCAGGTCCGGAAGCGGCAGCCTGGGGACCGAGCGCGGCATGGTGGCACGGACTGCTCGACCGCGCTCCTTCTCTCCGCTACGTGACCGTGCCGCAGAAGCGCACCCTCGCCCGACGCCACGGGGTGCGGGTACGCCGACGCGACCTCCAGCGACGCGACGTCGTCGTAGTGCGCGGTGTACCGGTCACCGCGCTGCCACTCACAGTGCTCGAAGCCGCCGTCGAACTGCCGACGGGTTCGGTGCTCATGGACCGTGCGCTGCAGCGTCACACCTCGCTACCCGCACTCGAGCAGGCACATCGAAGGAATCTCGGGCGTCACGGCGCACCCCGCGCCGCTCATCTGTTGTGCTCGGCTCGCGAAGGCGGCCACTCCCAGGCCGAACGCATCTTCCACCGACTACTCCGTGGTGCGGGGTTCACCGGGTGGCGGGCACACGCGATGAGCTGCGGCTTCGAGATCGACGTGGTGTTCGACGCCGAGCGGGTCGCGATCGAGATCGACGGGTGGGCCTGGCACCGCGACGCCGAGCGACACCGCCGCGACGCCGAGAGGCAGAACGTCCTGATCAACGCCGGCTGGCACGTGCTGCGCTTCACCTGGCACGCGATCACCCAGGAACCCGACGAGGTGGTGCGGCAGATCCGTCAGGCCCTGAATCGGACTTCGGTGGGTTGAACCCCGCTGAGCGGGGTCGGATCCACCCGAATCAGCGGAGGCGGAAAATCACGACCCGCTGGACGACGAAGTTGATCACCGTCGCGACGCCTTGGGCGACGACGAAGGCGAAGGGCGTGACCCACCACTCGTCGCCGAGGGCTTCGTTGAGTACACGGTTGATGCCGACCTGTGCGGCGAACGTCACTGCGTAGAGGACCACCACGGCTGCGAAACGAACGCGGCTCGGCGGGGCCTTGAAGGTCCAGCGGCGGTTGATCAGGTAGGCGGTGGTGGTGCCGGCCACGAACGACAGGGCCTTCGCGACGTCGCGCGTGACGCCCAGTGCCATGAGCAGGACGTACAGGCCGTAGTCGACGATCGCCGAGAACCCACCGGTCAGGACGAACCGTGTGAGCTGCGTCTTCAGGTCCAGCGCTTCGTCGGCCGTCGAATCGGTCAACGGCAGTTCGGGAGCCAGTGGGGCGTGATGCTCCGGCAGCGGCTGCACATGGTCGTGGGATTCCGGCACGCAGACGAGGGTAACGCCCGTGAGGAACAGCATCTTGCCGGGTGACCAGGACACACGGGTAGCCTTTATCCCGATGTCCACGACAGCTACGGAGCAGGCGAGCGAGCCGCTCCCCACCCAGACCCGCACCCTGACCGGCTGGGGGCGCACTGCGCCGACCACCGCAGAGGTGCTGTCCACCCCCGACGTCGAAGTGATCGCCAAGGCGGTCGCGCGGGTCGCGGAAGACAACGAGTCGAAGCCGTCGCACCTGCGGCGCGGCGTGATCGCACGCGGGCTCGGACGCTCCTACGGCGACCCCGCGCAGAACGCGGGCGGGCTCGTCGTCGATATGACGGCGCTGAACAAGATCCACAGCATCGACCGTGACTCCCGCAAGGTCGTGGTGGACGGTGGTGTGAGCCTCGACCAGCTCATGCGCGCCGCGCTGCCGTTCGGTCTGTGGGTGCCCGTCCTGCCGGGCACGCGCCAGGTCACCATCGGTGGTGCGATCGGTGCCGACATCCACGGCAAGAACCACCACAGCGCGGGCAGCTTCGGCAACCACGTCAAGTCCATCGACCTGCTCACCGCCGACGGCCAGGTCCGCACGTGCACCCCCACCGGGCGCAACGCCAAGCTGTTCTGGGCGACCGTGGGCGGAATGGGTCTGACAGGCATCATCCTGCGCGCGACCATCGAGATGACCCCCACGGAGACGGCGTACTTCATCGCCGACAGCCGCCGCACCGAGTCTCTCGACGAGACGATCGCCCTGCACAGCGACGGTTCGGAAGCGAACTACGACTACTCCAGCGCATGGTTCGACGCCATCTCGCCGGAGCCGAAGCTCGGCCGCGCCGCAGTCTCCCGAGGCAACCTCGCGAAGCTCGACCAGCTGCCGAAGAAGCTGCAGAAGGACCCGCTCAAGTTCGACGCGCCGACCCTGCTGACCCTGCCCGACGTATTCCCCAACGGGCTGGCCAACAAGTTCAACTTCTCGGTGATCGGTGAGCTGTACTACCGGAAGACGAAGAACGCCGACAACCAGGTCCAGAATCTGACGGCGTTCTACCACCCCCTCGACCTGTTCGGGGAGTGGAACCGCGGCTACGGACCCAACGGCTTCCTGCAGTACCAGTTCGTGGTGCCGCCGGAAGCGGTCGAGGAGTTCAAGAAGATCATCCGCGACATCCAGGCGTCGGGACATCACTCGTTCCTCAACGTGTTCAAGCTGTTCGGTGAAGGGAACAAGGCTCCGCTCAGCTTCCCCATCCCCGGCTGGAACATCTGCGTCGACTTCCGGATCAAGCCGGGCCTGAACGAGTTCGTGCGCGAACTCGACAAGCGGGTCCTCGAGTTCGGTGGTCGCCTCTACACCGCGAAGGATTCGCGGACCGACGCGGAGACCTTCCACGCCATGTACCCGCGGATCGACGAGTGGCTGAAGGTGCGCCGCTCCGTCGACCCCACGAACGTCTTCGCCTCCGATATGTCCAGAAGGTTGGAACTCCACTGATGATCAACGCCGTCGGCAATCCCCAGACCCTGCTGCTGCTCGGTGGCACCTCCGAGATCGGCCTGGCCATCGTCGAGGAGTACCTCCGCAAGGCACCGGCCCGCGTGATCCTCGCGGCCCTGCCCGGCGACCCGCGTCGTGAGGACGCCGTCGCCCAGGCGAAGTCCGCGGGTGCGACGCAGGTCGACCTGATCGACTTCGACGCGCTCGACACGGCGAGCCACCCGGCCGTCATCGACCAGGCGTGGAAGGACGGCGACGTCGACATCGCGATCGTCGCCTTCGGTCTGGACGCCGACGCCGAGGAGCTGTGGCAGAACCAGAGCAAGGCCGTGCGGGTCGCGGAGGTCAACTACACGGCCGCCGTCTCCGTGGGTGTGCTGGTGGGCGAGAAGATGAAGGCGCAGGGCTTCGGGCGCATCATCGCGATGTCGTCGGTTGCCGGCGAGCGCGTCAAGCGCGCCAACTTCGTCTACGGTTCCACCAAGGCCGGCCTCGACGGCTTCTTCCTCGGACTCGGTGAGGCGCTGCGCCCGTTCGGGCCGCGCGTGACCGTCGTGCGCCCCGGCCAGGTGCGCACGCAGTTCAGCGCGCACGTCGACGAGGCCCCGCTCACCGTGAACAAGGAAGATGTCGCGAAGCTCGCTGTCGCGGCCTCCGATCGCGGCAAGGAGATCGTCTGGGCGCCGGGCACCTTCCGGTTCGTGATGATCGTGCTGCGTCACCTGCCGCGCGCGATCTTCCGCAAGCTGCCGATCTGACAGACGTGCACCCTCTGCCCCGCCGGACCCGTTTCGGCGGGGCAGTCGTCTTTTCGGGGTCTACCGGACGTAGCCGGTTCCGCTGTGGATCATCCCGGGCGGCCCGTAGCACCAGTGGTTGATCGACCCTTCGTTCACGAAGACACCGTTCACGATGCCGTCCTGCCCCGCCTCGTTCGTCGCGTAGCCGACACCCGGCGCCCCGACGACGATGCACTGGTAGGGATCGACGCCGTGGTGGTCGTACAACCGGCCGTCGATGGGACCGCCGGGCGCACCCGGTTCGATCACCGGATACGCCGAGGCCTGCGCCGCCCCGAAGACGAGGAGAGGTGCCGTCGCGAGCGTTGCGAGGGCCGCACGAACTGCTTTACCTGTCATGATCTGAGCCTTCCGTTCGGATTCCCCGGGCGGTACCGACGGCCCGGTTTCCCGACGCAACTTCCAGGATGAAGGTCCCGACCGGTGGACGGCGGCGTTTTGCGGCGCGGATCGGGCCACCACTCGTCTCGCGGACGCATCTCTATGCTCGTGGGGTGCTCGCCGACACTCCTGTAGCAGTAGCCCCGTTACGCCGTGCCGTCTCGACGCTCGTGCAGTTCGTCTGCGCAGCGCTCGTCGCAGCACTCGTCGCCGCGGTGGGGCCGTTCGCTTTCGACCGTGTGCAGTGGCCGGCGTTCAATTCGTCGAACGTGACGCAGGCCGTCACCACCGTGATGCAGTTCGCGGCACTCGCCGTGCTCGGCCTGTCGATCTATCTGTTGCGTCGCCGCAGATGGGTGACGGGGGCGCGGGTGCTGTCGTGGGCGGCGCTGTCCGGCCTGGTCACCGCGACCCTCGGGATGCCGCTCGCCGCGACCCGCCTCTACCTGCACGGCATCTCCGTCGACCAGGAGTTCCGCACCCAGTTCCTCACGCGACTGACGGACAGCGCGGCGTTGCGCGACATGAACTACGCCGACCTGCCGTCGTTCTATCCGGCCGGGTGGTTCTGGATCGGTGGCCGTGTCGCGGATCTGCTGGGTATGGATGGCTGGGAAGCGTTCAAGCCGTATGCGATCGGTTCGCTGGCGGTCGCGGCGGTCGTCGCGCTGGTGCTGTGGTCCGAATTGGTCCGCTCCGATCTGGCGGTGCTCGCCGCCACCGCGACGACGCTGGTCGTGCTGGCCTACGGTTCGCCGGAACCCTACGGAGCGGTGATCGCCGTGCTGGTCGCGCCGGCGTTGGTGCTGGCCTGGGGTGGTTTCCTGCCCGCTACACGCGGTGGCCGGGGACGACAGGGCTGGGGTGCCGTCGTGGGGACGGGCCTGTTCCTCGGTCTCGCCGCGACCTTCTACACCCTCTATCTCGGTATCGCGGCGTTCGCGGTGACGGTGATGGCCGTCGTCGCGGCGTACCTCGCGCGTCGCGCCACCGGGTCGTGGCGGGCGGTCCTTCCGGTGCTCGTCCGTCTCGTGGTGATGGCGTCGATCGCGGTGCTCGTCGCGTTGATCGTGTGGGCGCCGTTCGTGTTCGACGTGCTGGGCGGTAATCCCCCGTCCGAGTCCGGGACCGCGACCCACTATCTCCCCGATGCCGGTGCGCGACTGCCGTTGCCGATGTTCCACATGTCCCTGATCGGACTGTTGTCGTTGCTGGGCACCGTGTGGCTCGTGGGCCGGGCGTCGTCGTCGCATCGGGCGCAGGCGCTCGGGCTCGGGGTGATCGCGGTCTACCTGTGGTACCTCGCGTCGATGGCGTTGACCGCCGTGGGCAACACCCTGCTCGCGTTCCGTCTCGAGGTCATCCTGCTCGTACTGCTCGCTGCGGCAGGCGCATTCGCCTTCGTCGACTTCTCGCGTTGGATCAGCCTGGCGACCAGCGAGAATCCGCGCGTGCGCAGGGTTCTCGTGGCGGTGGGTGCTCTCGGTGCGCTGGCGTTCACCCAGAACATCCCCCAGGTGCTCGGGAGCGAGATCACCGTCGCCTACACCGACACCGACGGGGCCGGTGAACGCGCCGATCAGCGACCCGCCGGTGCCGCGTCCTATTACGCCGAGGTGGACGACGTCCTGCTGTCGCAGTTGGGCGGCGAGCGTGACGACCACGTGGTCCTCACGGCCGACACGTCTTTCCTCGCCTACTACCCATACTTCGGTTTCCAGGCCCTGACCTCGCACTACGCCAACCCGCTGGCGGAGTTCTCCGCGCGGGCCGCAGCGATCGAGGAGTGGTCGGAACTCTCCTCCCCCGGCGAACTGCTCGCCGCCTGGGAGGAGTTGCCGTGGAGAGCCCCCGACGCCGTCGTCTTCCGGCAGGGCGCCGAGGGTTACACGCTGCGTCTGGCCGAGGACGTCTACCCGAACGATCCCAATGTGCGGCGGTACACGGTGACCTTCCCCAAGGAACTGTTCGACGATCCCCGCTTCACCGTGACCGAGGTGGGGCCGTTCGTCGTCGTCACCGCGACGGGCGAACCGGCATGATGCGACGAACTCCGGTGTCGCGCAACCACAATCCACCCCATACCAGAATTCCGGTGTAGATCGGGAAGAGAGTCGTGCTGACGATGGGCTGTTCGGTGAGCAGATTCGTCGCGACAGCACCACCGAGATAGCCGGTGAGGAGTACGGCGCCGAGGATTGCGGTGGGCGGCAGGACGTAGGCGATCAGGCAGACGAGTAGGACGACGCCGAACACCCGGTTGAGGCTCGGGTCGAACCCGAGATCGGCCATCGCTTCCTGCACCTGCGAAACGTTGGCGATGTGGATGATCGAGTCCCACAGCAGAAACAGGACGACGAGACCGCTGACGATCAGGCCTGCGATGCGAGCGGCGCGTGAGGGTGCCGCGGTGATGTCGTCGCGGGTGCCGGTGGTGGATGCGGTGAAGGTGTTCATGACGGCCTCCTGGTAGGTGGGCAGCGGTGCTGTCGCAGATACCGACCGGGCAGGAGCCGGAAACTCATCGCCGCTGCGGTAAGGTCGCGGCGAGTCGTACGGGGGGTACGACGGAATCGGGGGATTCGATGAGCGACGTTCTGTATGTGCCGATCCGACGCCGCGACAGTTCCGGGCACGTTCGGCTCGAGATGCGCACACTGCCCGACGGCCGGCTGGCGTTGCCCGCCTACACCTCACCGAAGGAACTGGTCCGCTGTTGTGGACCGCAGCAGCCGTGGATGGGCGTCGACAGCACAGGGCTGCAGGAGATCCACCGGACCACCGGGTACGACGTGGTCCTGCTCGACGGTCGACAACCACCGCCACCCCCGGTCGGGGACGACGACCGTCCGTTCGAGGCCCCACTCGGCAGGAGAGCGACCCGGTGAGCATCGACATCGGCGACCTCGACACGGTCGCGAAGCACCTGGCGACCGGAGCGATGGGCATCGACGAACTCGGATCCGATCCAGCACCGATACCCGACGCGGGTGCCGCCACAGCACTGCTCGTCGACGCTCTCGGGTCGATTGCTTCCGCGCTGGACGCGGCGGTCCGGTCGCTGGCCGATGCAGCAGACGCCGCCCAGGACAGTCTGCGCGCCTACCAGGACGCCGAGTCGCACACTGCTCAGGAGATGGCGAAGGCCGGTGAGGGATGAGCCTCGACACCCGAGTCTTCGGCGACCCCACCTCTTGCTACGCATGCGCGGATTCGCTCACTGCCCTCGCCACGGGTGTGAACGACCGACTGAAGGCGGCACGCGACGGACGCACCGAGTCCGAGTACGAATTCAGAAGCCCTGCGGGAGATGCGTTCCGCACGACGCTCGACCGCATCATCACGGGGACGACCGAGGCCACAGACCAGATCGACGTGATCGCCGCTGCCCTGCGCGCATTCGCCGACGGACTCGTCACCGTCCGGTCACGCATGTCACAGGCCGAGGCGACAGCGGCGGAAGCCGGTATTCCCGTGGAGTTCGGCGTCGGGATCGGTGAGCCACTCAACGTCGATCCGAACTCGTACGACATTGCACCCCAGGTTTTTCGGACGAAGCAGATCGCAGCCTACGAGGCGGCTGCGGGGCTCGTTGCGGAAGGTCGCGCGGCCGAAACCGGGGCGCACAGCGCGCTCGCGGAAGCCTTGCGCGGCCCGACGACAATTCTGAAGGACGCAGAAGCCCAGTGGGGATGGCTGGTTCTACACACAGTCGGTGGGTATCTGGCTACGGCGGTTTCCGAGCTGTCGAAATGGGGAGACCTGGCCGAGGCACGCGGCGCGAACCTTGCTCGGCTGCGTGAGCTTGCCGCGGAAGCGGCGCGGTTGGGTGATCCGTACCCAGAAGCTACTGCGGCCAGGGCTGTTCGGGCCTTCCAAGGGGGAGCGGACGATGCTGCGCGGTTTGCTGCGGAGAACTCTCGACTGCTTGCCGGGCTCGGTGACAACAAGTTCGTTTCGAGTGTCGGCGGTAACCTCGGCGACCTGTTTCCCAAAGGATCAACTCTGGCGGGTGTGGGCTCGAAAGTTCCTTATCTAGGACTGGCTCTCACCGCTGGCCAGACCGCAAGTGACGTGATGAATGCCGAAACAACCGGAGAAGCGGTAAAGGCAGTCGCGAAGGATGTCGGTGGGTTCGTCGCAGGAACCGTAGCGACCGAACTAATACTCGCGAGCGCAGCCGGCGGTCCCGTCACGTTGCTCGCCGTCGGCGCCGGGGTCGGTGTCGCGTTCGGTGTGGGCGAAGTAATCGAACACTGGGACGACATCTCCGGTGCTGCCGGGTCTGCGGCACGCTGGGTGGGCAATCTGTTCTGAGGACATTAATGAACGCAACCGATCTTCCTCCGCTGCCCGACGCGGTTAACGGCGAGCCTCGCCCACCTCGCGCGCCACGCATCCACCACGTAACCGAATACACACCGGCCGACAGACATCCCCGTAAGCCGCCGAAAACACCGGAGCATCTCGGCCCCGTTCTCGAATGGCTCCAACCCACCGTGCGCGACCGATACATCGGCGCATTCCTCATAGCGGCAATCTTGGTCGTGTACCTCACCGTCATCAATGGAGACTTTCGCTGGATCCACTGGTGGATCATGTGGGTCATCATCCCTGGAAGTTCACTATTGTTGTTCTTCGGCAAGGGAAACCACTGGACCGCAGCCGGCGCCACCTGGGTCCAATGGCACGACAGCTGGGTCGATACCTACCATCTCACTCGCATCCGCTTCTCCGCTGATGGGCCCAGTCGTGTCCTGCGACTGAAAGACGCCCACGGCAACAAAATCCAATCGTTCAAGATCAGTGAGATCCAACGTAACCCCGACCTGTGGGACCTGGTCTACAACGGCATCCTCCACTCCGTCGCGTCGGGTAACTGCGACATCGACGCCAAAACCCGCCACATCCTGAAAATCCCCTACGAACTCGGGCCGCGCCCCACCCGAAGCGAGCGCATCAGAGGACGGGGGCGTAGAGGGTGAACGCTGCCGACCTACCACCGATGCCGGATTCGATCACAGGCGAACCCCGCCCACCCCAGGCGCCCCGCATCTACCACGGCACGGAATACACACCGCTCGAACGCAACCCACGGAACCCACCAGATGCACCGGACCATCTCGGTCCCACTCTCGAATGGTTCCAACCTCACGTCCGCGAAAAATACATCAGCGCATTTACCCTGATGACCATTACGGTCGCGTTCTTCACAATCTCCAACGGGGATCTTCGCTGGATTCACTGGTGGGGTGCGTGGCTCATCATCACTGCGGGTGGCTGGCTGATGTTTCGCGGGATCAGGAACCATTGGACGGCAGCAGGATCCACATGGGTGCAATGTCGCGACAGCTGGGTCGACACCTACCACCTCACTCGCATCCGCTTTTCCGCAGACGGCTACAGCCGTGTTCTCCGGTTGAAAGATGACCACGGCAACGAGATCCACTCTTTCAAGATCAGCGACATTCAAGGAAACCCCGACCTGTGGGACCTCGTCTACAACGGCATCCTCCACTCCGTCGCCTCCGGCAACTGCGACATCGACGCCAAAACCCGCCACATCCTGAAGATCCCCTACGAACTCGGGCCGCGCCCCACCCGAAGCGAGCGCACCAGAGCGCGACGCCGCAGATGATGAGCCCGCCGTACCTACGGCAGTCGTGAGGCCAGCAACTCCGCCAGATGCGTGCCGCGCCGCGTCGTGAGGTCGCTCAGCTGGGTACGGCACGAGTAGCCGTCGGCGAGGATCACCGCGTCGTCGGATGCCGCCTCGACGGCCGGCAGCAGTTGGGTTCGCGCGACCGCCACCGACACGTCGTAGTGCCCGCGTTCGACTCCGAAATTCCCGGCCAGGCCGCAGCAGCCGGCGAGGCGCTGCACGTCGGCACCCGCGCGTCGCAACAGTGCGGCGTCGGCGCCCCATCCCATGACGGCGTGGTGGTGGCAGTGGGGTTGTGCGACGATCCGTGTGCCGTCCAGCGACGGCGGTTCCCAGTCGGCGAGGAGTTCGGCGAGGGTCGTGGTGCTGTCGGCCACGAGGCGAGCAGGTGCGGACCCGAGCAGTTCGACCGCGTCGGAACGCAGGACGGCGGTACACGACGGTTCGAGACCGACGATCGGCATGCCGCTGCGGAAGAGTTCGGCGACGGTGCGGCCCAGGATCTTCCGGGCCTGGTCGAGCTGGCCGGTGGTGATCCACGTCAGGCCGCAGCAGCGGGGTTCGTCGGTGAGGTGCACGCTGTGTCCGGCGGCTTCGAGCACGCGCACGGCGGCAACCCCGATCTCCGGGGTGAAGTACTCGGTGAAAGTATCGACGAACAGCAGCACCGGATCGCCCGTGCGGGATCGTCGCGAGAGGGTGTCGGCGAACCACTTCCGGAAGGTGCGGGGCGCGAACCTCGGTACACGGCGGCGGCGGTCGAGACCGGCGACGGTCAACCCGAGCGGGGCGACCCCCGGAGCGCGGACAAGGGCGTTGACGGCGCGTGGTGCACGGGAGGCGATCGCCGCCCACTGCGGCAGCCTGCCGAGACCGTAGTGACTGGCGGGCCGCCTCCGTCCCCGGTAGGTCTGGTGCAGAACTTCGGATTTGAGGGTCGCCATGTCGACTCCGGTCGGACAGTCCGACAGACATCCCTTGCACGACAAGCACAGATCGAGCGCCTCGTGCACTTCCGGCGACTGCCACGACTCGGCGACGAGGTGACCGTTGAGCATCTCCTGCAGCACCCGGGCACGTCCTCGGGTGGAGTCCTTCTCCTCACGGGTCGCGAGGAAGGACGGGCACATCACCCCGCCGGTGCCGGTATTGTCGGCGCGGCACTTGCCGACCCCGGTACACCGGTGCACTGCCTGCGTGAAGTCGCCACCGTCCTCGAGATAGCGGAAGGCCAGGCCCTCCCGGATCTTCCCGGCCGCCGGGACGCGCAGGTCGGCGTCGACGGGCCGCGGGTCGACGAGCACGCCGGGGTTGAGGACGTTCTCCGGATCGAAGACCGACTTCACAGCCCCGAACAGTGCGAGCGCGTCGGGTGAGTACATCACGGGCAGCAGTTCGCTCCGGGCACGCCCGTCGCCGTGCTCCCCCGACATCGACCCGCCGTATTCGGCGACGAGTTCAGCTGCCTCGAAAAGGAATTCGCGGAACAGACCCGGAACCTCGAGGGGGATGTCGAGGCGGATGTGGATGCAGCCGTCGGCGAAGTGCCCGTAGGGATAGCCGGTGATGTCGTATCCGGCAAGCAGTTCCTCGAAGTCGCGGAGATAGTCGCCGACGCGGTGGGCAGGGACGGCGGCGTCCTCCCATCCCGCGTGCGCGGGCAGTCCCTTCGGACTTCTCGCCGACAGGCCGGCTCCCTCCTCCCGGATACGCCACAGCGCAGCGGCACGCGCCTGGTCCTCGACGTGCAGGACGTCGGTCGCGGCGGCGGCCTGCGCGAGTGCCTTCGCCCGGCCGCGCACCTCGTCGGCGTCGTCACCGGCCAGTTCGACGAACAGCCAGGCCGCACCCGACGGCAGGGGCGGTACCGCCTGCGGTCCGCGCCGGTGCCGGACGATGTCGACGATCCGCGAGTCGAGCCCTTCGCACGCCGTGGGCCGGAAACCCAGTAGTCCGTGCGCGGCGTTGCCGGCGGCGACGATGTCTGGATAGCCGAGCACGACCATTGTGCGGACGGCAGGGTCGGCGACCAGCTGCACCGTCGCCTCGGTCGTGATCCCGAGTGTGCCCTCGCTACCGACGAACAGCTTCCGGACGTCGAAACCGTTCTCCGGCAACAGATGCTCGAGTGCATAACCCGACACCTGCCGGCCGAAGCGACCGAATTCGGTGCGGATGGTCGCGAGGTCGCGGGCGACGATCTCCCGCAACGGTTCCAGCACCGGATCCTCGCCGGGCAGCGTCAGCGGGTGCCCGGTGCCGGTGAGCACTTCGAGCGCGACGACGTTGTCGGACGTGCGGCCGTAGCCGAGCGCCCGCGCCCCGCACGCGTTGTTACCGATCATCCCGCCGATCGTGCACCGGTTGTGGGTGGACGGATCGGGGCCGAAGCGCAGACCGTGCGGTGCCGCGGCGCGCTGCAGTTCGGCCTGCACGACACCCGGTTGCACCCGCGCGGTCCGGGTCTCTGGGTCGACGGAGAGCACCCGGTTCAGGTGACGCGAGAAGTCGATGACCACGCCAGGCCCGACAGCGTTGCCCGCGAGCGAGGTGCCGGTGCCGCGGGAGGTGAGGGGGACACCTTCCCGGCGGCACACGTCGAGGGTCGTGGCGACGTCGTCGATCGATCGGGCGCGCACCACGGCCTGTGGCGGGACGCGATAGAGAGAAGCGTCGGACGAGTACAGCGCGCGCGTGGTCGAGTCGTCGCAGACCTCCCCGATGCCCGCCGCGCGCAGAGCGCGCCCGATCGGGGTGGAAGTCCTCATAGACAGCGATGCTAGTGGCGGGAGGCATCGCTCCGGACGTGGTCGGACAGAACCGCGGAGTACCCGCGAGTGGTGCGAGCGGAGCGGCACGCGCCGGCCCCGTGACGGGACTCGCCTAGCATCGACGCTTGTGCCAGCCGATACCGCTTCGCCCGGGAAAACCGATTCGCCCGACCCGACATCGCGCGTCCGCACAGCTCGGATCGTCGCGATCGTGTCGGGACTGCTCGGGTTCGTGCTGGCTCTGACCCTTCCGTTCCTGCCGGTCCGGCAGGAAACCGGCGAACTGCAATGGCCGCAGAACGGCAGCATCGACAGTGTCGAGGCGCCGCTCGTCACCTACGCCCCGCTCACGCTGCGGGCCAGCGTGCCGTGCGCGGCAGCAGCGCAGCTCGGTTCCGACGGCGGCACCCTCGTCTCGACCATCCCGTCCGGCTCCCCCGACGCCACGGCGGAGGGCCTGGTGATCCGCGCGATACCCGGTGAGGACGGCGCTCCCGGCACCGTCGAGGCCGTCCTGCGCAACTCGGTGCTCGTCTCGGCGCCGCTCGACGAGCCGTGTACGGCCGTGACGGTCGCATCGAACTCCGAACGCACCGCCGCCGAGATCGTGGGCGCCGACCCGCCGGTGGCGATCGAGCTCGAGGGCGACGAGCGGCCGCAGATGGTCGGTGTCTTCAGCGACCTCGGCGGCCCGGCCGGCGCCTTCGAACCCGACGGTGACGACTCCACCGAGCGGTTGTCGGTGCGCGCCGAGCTCGACTCGCGGTTCACCTCGACCCCCACGGTGCTCAAGCTCCTCGCGATGATCGTGTGCGCGCTCGCGACGCTGGTCTCCCTCGTCGCTCTGCATCGACTCGACGGGATCGACGGGCGCCGCGCGCGCCGGTTCCTGCCGGCCCGCTGGTGGCGGTTCACCCTCGTGGACGCGGTGGTCGTGAGCACTCTGCTGCTCTGGCACATCATCGGCGCGAACACCTCGGACGACGGCTACATCCTCAACATGGCGCGGGTGTCCGGCGACGCCGGATACATGGCCAACTACTTCCGCTGGTTCGGTGTGCCCGAGGCGCCGTTCGGCTGGTTCTACGACGTGCTCGTCGTGTTCGCACAGGTCTCGACGTCGAGCGTGTGGATGCGCCTGCCCACGCTCATCGCGGCGATCCTGTGCTGGATGGTCATCAGCCGCGAGGTCATCCCCCGGCTCGGCGTCGCTGTCCGGCACAGCCGGGTGTCGCTGTGGACGGCCGGGCTGGTCTTCCTCGCCTTCTGGCTCCCCTACAACAACGGTCTGCGCCCGGAGCCGATCATCGCGGTCGGTGCGCTGCTGACCTGGTGTTCGATCGAACGCGCCATCGCGACCGGGCGCATGCTGCCCGCCGCGATCGCGGTCCTCATCGCGGCCTTCTCTCTCGCCGCCGGCCCGACCGGCCTGATCGCGGTGGCCGCACTCGTCGCCGGGATGCGCCCGCTGGTGAAGGTTCTTATCGCGCGCCGGCATCTCGTCGGTGTCGTCGCGCCCCTCGCGCCGATCCTGGCGTCGGGCACCGTCGTGCTCATCGCCGTCTTCGCCGACCAGACGCTCGCGTCGGTCCTCGAAGCGACCCGCGTGCGTTCGGCCGTGGGACCGAACGTGCCGTGGTTCGACGAGCGACTGCGGTGGGACGCACTGCTCACCGTCTCCCCCGACGGTTCGCTGGCCCGCCGGTTCGGCGTGTTCGTGATGCTGTTGTGCCTGGTCGTGTGCGTCATGCTGATCCTGCGCAAGGGCCGCATCCCGGGCACCGCTATCGGACCCTCGCGCCGCATCCTCGGCATCGTCTTCGCGTCGTTGCTGCTCATGATGCTCACGCCGACGAAGTGGACACACCACTTCGGTGTGTACGCGGGCCTGGCCGCGTCGGTGGCTGCGCTCGCCGCGATCGGAGTGGGCTCGGTCGGCATCCGATCGGCCCGCAACCGGGCGCTGTTCACCGCCGGGGTGCTGTTCGTCCTGGCGATGGCCTTCACCGGTTCGAACGGCTGGTGGTACGTCTCGAGCTACGGCATCCCGTGGTGGGACAAGCCGCCGTCGATCTCCGGTTACGCCTTCTCCACGGCACTGCTCGGCCTCACGGTGCTCGCCCTGCTCCTCGCCGCGTGGTTCCACCTGCGCGAGCCGTTCACCACGCCGCGACCCGACCGCAACGGCAGGGTGCGGGCCCTGGCGTCGGCCCCGCTCACGCTGGTCGCGGCGGCGGTGGTGCTGTTCGAGGTGCTGTCGCTGCTCAAGGGCGCGGTCTCGCAGTACCCGGCCTATTCGATCGCCAAGTCGAACGCGGCGGCCCTCACAGGCAACTCCTGCGGACTCGCCGACGAGGTGCTCGTCGAGTCCGAACCGAACGCGACCATGCTTCAGCCCCTCGACGGTGATGCGGGCGAGGCCCTGGGTGCGGGCACGGCCGTCGGTTTCACCCCGAACGGCGTGGCCCTCGACCTCACCGCCGACGCGGAGACCACCACGACCGGTGGCGCCAACACCGTCGACAGCGAGGAGGGCGGCACCACCACATCCACCAGCGCCGGCACCGAGGGCGGTCGCACCAGCGACGAGGGCATCAACGGCAGCACCGTGAAGCTGCCCTTCGGCCTCGACCCGCAGACCACGCCCGTCCTCGGCAGCTACCGCTCCGGCGTGCAGCAGTCCGCCGAACTCGAATCCGGCTGGTACGCGCTGCCGGAGCGCACCGACGAGACACCGCTGCTGGTCGTGACCGCGGCGGGACGCATCCGCTACGTCGACCCCGACGGTGTCATCACCCCCGGTCAGGACGTGCTGCTGGAGTTCGGTTCGTCATCCGGGGACGACGTGACGCCGCTGGCCACGCTCGCCCCGATCGACATCGGCCCGTCGCCGTCCTGGCGCAACCTGCGCGTGCCGAGCGACGCGATCCCGGCCGACGCCGACGCCGTGCGGATCGTCGTCGACGACGGTGACCTCTCCCCCGACCAGTGGGTCGCGGTCACGCCGCCGCGGATGCCGCGCATGCAGACCCTGCAGGAGGTCGTCGGATCCGACGCCCCGGTCCTCATCGACTGGTCGGTGGGTCTCGCCTTCCCGTGCCAGCGACCCTTCGGGCACCGCAACGGTGTCGCCGAGGTCCCCGAGTACCGCATCCTCCCGGACCGGGTCGGGGCCGACGCGACGAACGGCTGGCAGGACGACATCGGCGGCGGACCGCTCGGCTGGATCCCGCTTCTGCTGAACGCCGAGGCCGTCCCCACCTATCTGAACCACGACTGGGATCGCGACTGGGGATCGCTCGAGCAGTACCGTCCGATCGACCCGGATGCCTCCCCCGCGGAGGTCACCACCGACGTGACGACCCGCTCCGGCCTGTGGTCGCCGGGCCGCATCCGTGACGGGGTCCCCGTCCTGCTGGAGTAAGGGCGAGTGCCGTCACACCACGTCGCCGGATACCATCGACTCCCGTGCCCGACGACGTGACGACCTCACCCGCGCCCGCTCCGACCGCCCCCCGGTCGATGGGCGAGGACCTTCGCACTCGGTACCGGACTGCGCGACTCGTCGCCGTCGTCGCCGGGTTGCTCGGCATGATCTTGGCGCTGGCCACACCGTTTCTCCCGGTCCGCGTGACCGAGGCGACGATGTCGTGGCCGCAGGACGCGGCGGCGACCGACGTCGAACTGCCGCTGATGTCGCAGGTCCCCCTCCAGCTCCGCGCCACCGTGCCGTGCAGCGCCGTCGCGGAGATGCCCGGCGACGGCGGGATGCTGCTCGCGACCGCCCCCACCAACGGGCAGGACGCCGCCCTCAACGCGATGTTCGTGCGGGTCGGCGCCGAGAACGTCGACGTGCTCGACCGCAACGTGGTGGTCGCGACCGCGCCGCGCGCCGACGTCGAGTCGGGTGCGTGCAGCGAACTGCAGATCTTCTCCGACTCCGAACGCACCACCGCCGAGTTCGTCGGCCTCTCGGACGAGAACGGCAACCCGCGGTCGGGTGAGCTCACCGGCGACCTGCGGCCGCTCGTCGTGGGCGTGTTCAGCGACCTGCCGACCGCGGTTCCCGGCCTCGACGTCACCGTCGATGTCGATTCCCGGTTCACGTCGTCGCCGACGCTGGTCAAGTCCCTCGCGATGGTCCTTGCGGTGCTGTCGACGGCACTCGCGCTCGGCGCGCTGGCCAAGCTCGACGGCACGGACGGTCGCGGTCACCGCCGCTTCCTGCCGTCCCGCTGGTGGAAGTTCACCGGCGTCGACGTCGTCGTGGTCCTCACGCTCGTCGGCTGGCACTTCTTCGGCGCGAACACCTCGGACGACGGCTACCTGCTGACCATGGCCCGGGCGGCGGAGAACTCCGGCTACATGGCCAACTACTTCCGCTGGTTCGGTGTCCCCGAAGCTCCCTTCGGCTGGTACTACGACGTGCTGGCGGCGTTCGCGAAGATCTCCACGGCCAGCCCATGGATGCGCATCCCGGCACTGATCGCCGGAATCCTGTGCTGGATGGTCATCAGCCGTGAGGTGGTGCCGCGTCTCGGCCGGGCCGTGCGGCACAACCGCATCGCACTGTGGACCGGCGGACTGGTCTTCCTCGCCTTCTGGCTGCCCTACAACAACGGTCTGCGGCCCGAGCCGATCGTCGCGCTCGGTGCGCTGCTGACCTGGTGCTCGATCGAACGCGCCATCGCGACCGGTCGTCTGCTGCCCGCCGCGACGGCGGTGTTCATCGGCGCCTTCACCCTCGCCGCTGCACCGACGGGCCTGATGTGTATCGCCGCGCTCATCGCCGGCATCCGGCCGATGACGCGGATCATCGTGCGCCGCCACCGCGAGGTCGGCACCCTGCCACTGCTCGCCCCGATCGGCGCCGCCGGGATGCTCGTGCTCGTCGTGGTGTTCTCCGACCAGACCCTCGCCGCGGTCCTCGAGGCGACCCGCGTGCGCACCATCATCGGCCCCAACGAGGAGTGGTGGAACGACTTCCTCCGCTACTACTACCTGATGGTGCAGACCGTCGACGGTTCACTGCCGCGCCGCTTCGCGTTCCTCACGATGCTGCTGTGCCTGTTCACGACGCTGTTCGTGCTGCTGCGCCGCCGCCGGATCCCCGGCGTCGCCGTGAGCCCGACCTGGCGTCTGCTCGGCATCGTCTTCGGCACGATCTTCTTCATGATGTTCAACCCCACGAAGTGGACCCACCACTTCGGGGCGTACGCAGGCATCGCCGGATCGCTCGCGACGGTCACCGCCGTCGTGGTCTCCGCGAGCGCATTGCGGTCGCGGCGCAACCGCACGATTTTCCTCGCCGGAGTGCTGTTCGTCCTGGCGGTGTCGTTCGCCGGCATCAACGGCTGGTGGTACGTCTCGAGCTACGGCGTGCCGTGGTTCGACAAGACCGTCTCGCTGAGCGGCTACCAGTCGAGCTCGCTGTTCCTGGTCCTGTTCGGTCTCGCCCTGGTGCTCGTCGCGTGGCAGTACCTCCGCGAGGGCTACGCACCGCCGCCGGAGTCGGCCGAGACGAAGAAGGGCCGGCGGATCCGCGCCCTCGCGGCTGCGCCGCTCACGGTCGTCGCCGCGGTGATGGTGCTGTTCGAGGTGCTGTCGCTGCTCAAGGGCGCGGTGTCGCAATACCCGGCGTACTCGCTCGCTCGCTCCAACATCGGGGCGGTCGCCGGGCAGACCTGCGGTCTCGCGAACGACGTGCTCGTCGAGGCCGACCCCAACGAGGGACGCCTCGAACCGATCATCGACCCCGCCGATCCGCCGGCAAACGACGACCCGCTCGCCGGTGCGGCGCCGCGCGGTTTCACTCCCGACGGCGTGCCGTCCGACCTGACCGCCGACTACGTCGAGGTCAAGCCGGGTCAGGGCAACACCGACAACCAGAGCGTCGGCCCGACCTTCGAGACGGGCGCGGGCGGCGGCACCACGGGTGGTTCCGGTGAGCAGACCGTCAACGGCAGCACCGTGCGTCTGCCCTTCGGGCTCGACCCGTCCGTCACCCCGGTGCTCGGCAGCTACCAGGAGGGTGTGCAGGAACCCGCCGCGCTCACCTCCAGCTGGTACGCCCTTCCCGGGATCACCGACGAGACGCCGCTGGTGATCATCTCCGCGGCCGGTCGCATCTGGTCGTACGACGACACCGGTGCACTGACCTACGGCCAGTCGCTGCTCGTCGAGTACGGCACCCGCCAGGCCGACGGCAGCGTCGAGGCGAAGGGCACCTACCTGCCGCGCGACATCGGCCCCGCACCGTCGTGGCGGAACCTGCGTGTGCCGCTCGCCGACCTGCCCGACGACGTCGACGCCGTCCGCATCGTCGCCAACGACCCCAACCTCACCGGCGACCAGTGGCTGGCGTTCACGCCGCCGCGCGTCCCCATCCTCGAGCGGCTCGACGCCCAGCTCGGTTCCGAGCAGCCGCTCCTGCTGGACTGGGCCGTGGGTCTGCAGTTCCCGTGCCAGCGGCCGTTCGACCACTGGGCCGGTGTGGCCGAGATGCCGAACTACCGGGTCCTCCCCGACCGTCCGCTCGCGGTGTCGTCGACCGACACCTGGCAGTCGGCCGACAACGGTGGCCCGCTCGGCTTCG
Organism: Rhodococcus sp. Chr-9; assembly: GCF_000801125.1. Classification (NCBI taxonomy): domain Bacteria; kingdom Bacillati; phylum Actinomycetota; class Actinomycetes; order Mycobacteriales; family Nocardiaceae; genus Rhodococcus; species Rhodococcus sp. Chr-9. The sequence continues at coordinate 9,781 of NZ_JTIZ01000002.1, read as the reverse complement.
CGGAGGTCCTGGCGCGACCCGAGCAGGTGCCCACCTACCTCGAGAACGACTGGGGGCGCGACTGGGGTTCGGTGGAGCGGTACGTGCGCTTCTACCCGAATGCGCAGCCGGCCGAACTGACCACCACCGAGGTGACGAGGTCCGGGTTGTGGAAACCCGCGCCGATGCGCGTCTACGAGTGACGGATGAGGCGCGAGTAACGGAAGTGACGCCGACGGGCGACACACAGGGCATGACGACCTCGAGAAAGATCGCATTCACGGCAGCCCTGGGCGCGGCGCTCGCGCTCGGTGTGGTCACCGCTCCCGCAGCGTCCGCGGAGCCTGTGGCGGCTACGACCCTGAGCCCTGTGATCGGCGCGGTCGGTGGCACCGGTTCCGCAGGGTGGGGAGGTCTCCTCGTCAACGAGGGCGTGACCGTCGGTGTGGACCCCGAGCGTCCCGGCTTCTCGCGATTCGGCAGCAGCTTCCAGTGCCCGTGCCTCGTGAACTGGACGAACGTCACCACCGGACAGCGTGGCACCGTCACCCTGCCGATCTACCCGCCCATCCCCTCCGCAGGATGGGAATACCCCTGGTTCGAGACCGGCTCCGGACGTATCGAGGCGGTCGTGACGACCACCGACATCACCTTCCTGCCGGGCCGGGGTTCCTGGACCGTGCCCTGACCCCCGGCCCGGTGGGGCGGCGTNCGACGGGGCCTGTGCACGCACTGGTGCACAGGCCCCGTCGGCAACGGCTCTACAGCGGCAGCAGGTGATGCTTCCGCGGGTTCTTGAACACTTCCTTGTCGCGAAGAAGGTTCAGCGCCTTGCGGATCTCGAGACGGGTGGTCGACGGCTCGATCACCGCGTCGACGTATCCGCGCTCGGCCGCGATGTACGGCGTGGCCACGTGCTCGTTGTAGAAGTTGATGAGCTGCTGGCGCACCGCCGGAGCGTTCTCGCCCGCGGCCTCGATCTGCCGGCGACCGATCACCGCGACAGCCGATTCGGCACCCATCACGGCGATACGCGCGGTGGGCCACGCGAAGTTGATGTCGGCGCCGAGCTGCTTCGACCCCATCACGGCGTAACCGCCGCCGTAGGCCTTACGGACTACGACGGTCACCTTCGGGACCGACGCCTCGACATATGAGAACAAGAAGCGGCCGCCACGCTTGATGACGCCGATCTTCTCCTGCTCGACACCGGGCAGGAAGCCGGGGGTGTCGACGACGAACACGAGCGGGATGTCGTAGGCGTCGCACACGCGCACGAAGTGCGCGGCCTTGTCGGCAGCAGCCGCATCGAGCGCACCCGACAGGTACAGCGGCTGGTTCGCCACCACGCCCACCGCCCGGCCGTCGACGCGGGCGTAGCCGGTGATGATGTTCGGCGCGGTCTGTGCGCGGACCTCGAGGAACTCGCCGTCGTCGAAGATCTTCAGCAGGATGTCCTGCATGTCGTAGCCGGAGTTGTCGGCGTCGGGCATGAACGTGTCGAGTTCGAGATCGTCGGGCGTGAGCTCCGGTTCGAGACCGGGATTGATGATCGGAGGCTTCTCCTGCGCGTTGGACGGCATGTAGCTCAGGTACTGCCGCACCCACTCGAAAGCGGCCTTCTCATCCGGCGCGACGTGGTGCACGTTGCCGTACTCGGCCTGCTGACGGGCACCGCCGAGCTCCTCGAGGCTCACGTTCTCACCGGTGACCGCCTTGATGACGTCCGGGCCGGTGACGAACATGTGCGAACCCTCGGTGGCGACCACGACGTCGGTGTTGATCGGCGCGTAGACCGCACCACCGGCGCAGTTGCCGACGATCACCGAGATCTGCGGGCACAGACCCGACAGCGGCTCGTGACGCTTGCCGATCTCGCCGTACCAGGCGAGCGAGGTGACGGCGTCCTGCACGCGGGCACCACCGGAGTCGTTGATGCCGACGACGGGGCAACCGATCTTGAGGGCGAAGTCGAGGACCGCGGCGACCTTGCGGCCGAACATCTCACCGACGCTGCCGCCGAAGACGGTCTGGTCGTGGGAGAACACCGCGACCGGGCGGCCGTCGACCGTGCCGTGCCCGACGACGACGGCGTCGCCGTACATCGCATCGTCGCGGCCCGGCATCTTCATCAGCGCGCCGATCTCGACGAAACTGCCCCTGTCGAGCAGCATGTCGATGCGCTCACGAGCGCTCGGGATGCCCTTCTTCGCGCGCTTGGCGATCGCGAGTTCGCCGGCAGGCTCCTTCGCGATCTCCAGCTTCTCGCGCAACTCGGCCAGCTTCTGTGCCGTGGTGCTCACTTCTTCGTTCAGCTCCTCGAGGCCTCGATGTCGGCCAGCTTGCGGGTCAGGTCTTCCCCCACCTTCGAGATGTACGGCTCGTCGACGATCTGCAGGTGATCGCCGCCGACGTGCACGACCTCGAGATCCGCGACGACCTCGCCCCACCCACCGTCGGGCTGCCGGGTCCCGAAGGCCGGCTCGAGATCGATCGCGTCGTCGTGATACTTGTCGGCCATGTACAGCACGACCTTGCCGTCGTAGGGCAGCAGATCCGCGGTCTGGATGGCGCGGTTGTCGAGCCACGACGTGCGCTGGTGCTCGATGATGCCGCCGGGGATCTGCGCCCCGCTCAGCTCGAGCAGACCCATCAGGATGCCGATCTGCTCCTCGTCGCTGCCGGCCTCGGCCAGCAGGTCGTAGGGTAGCGGCGCGTCGACCCCGTAGGTCTTCTTCGCGAACGCCGAGTAACGCTGCCAGCGCTTGCGGATCTCGTCGGGCGTGTCCTCGACCTTCTCACCGGCCATGACGGTGTCGATGAGGCCGACGAGACGCACGTCCTTGCCCTCCTCGCGGAGCAGACGGGCCACCGCGTAGGCCAGGACACCGCCGAGCGACCAGCCGCACAGCACGTACGGGCCGTCGCCCTGGATCTCCTTGATGAGCGGCAGGTACGCCTGTGCGCGGGTGTCGATCGGGCCCTCGGTGCGCTCGAAACCGAACACCGGGGTGTGCGCGGGCAGGCGGCGCAGCAGCGGCTCGTACGCGACCGTCGAACCACCCGCGGGGTGGAAGACGAAGACCGGCACGGTGTCCGATCCCTCGGCGCGGGGCCGCAGGGTGCGCACGAGTCCGTCGATGCGATCGGCGGATTCGAGATGCTGACGGACGGTCTCGGCGAGCTGCTCGACGGTCGGGGCGGAGAGCACGTCGTCGACGGTGATCTCACCCTCGGCCCGCTCGGTCAGCCGTGCCGCGAGCTTCTCGGCGACATCGCGGTCGAGCTTCGGCAACCGGTTGAAGATGCCCTTGGCCGACTTGCCCGTGACCACGGCCCACGAGGCGAAGGTCAACCGTTCCGCGGCGTCGCGCGGCGGCACGTCGACACCGCTCGACTCCTGCTCGGGCTCGGCCGTCTCGGGCGCGGTCTGTGCTTCGGCTTCGGCTTCGGCTTCGGCTTCGGCTTCGGCTTCGGCGAGAATCTGCTCGGCCTCGCCCACCGCGGTGGTGTCCTCGACCTCGGGAAGATCGTCCTGCTCCGCAGCGGCGGCGCGTTCGGCTGCCTTCTCGGCGGCCTGCTGCTCGGCGAGCTGCGCGACCTCCTCGCGGTTCTCGACGGCGTATCGCAGGTACTTCGCGACGTCGCGCAGGCTCGCGTCCTTGACCGCCGACAGCTGCAGCTGCGGGATGTCGAACTCGTACTCGACGCGGTTCTTGATGCGGACCGCCATGAGCGAGTCGAGGCCCAGCTCGATGAGCGGGATCTCGGCGGGCAGATCCTCGGGCGCATAACCCATGGACTCGGCGACGATCAGCGTCAGGCGGTCGTCGAGGCTCTGCGATCCGTTGGGATCCCACTGGTCGCCGAACGACTCGACGACCTCGGGAAGCTCCTCGGCCTGCGCGGCCGGCTTCGCGGCCACCGCGACGGGCGCGGGCAGCGGCTCACCGGAGGTGACGACACCCTCGTGGACGAGCGTGAAACCGTCGCCGGTGTTCGCGTGCACCTGCAGTGACGCGCCACCCGGGTGCCGGGTGAGCGTCGTGGTGAGGGTGCCGGTCGCGGGGACGTCGGTGTGCGGGATGGACGCGGTGAGCGTGACATCGGACAGCAGCTGCGAGGCCGCCGCGACGACCAGCTCGGCCGCATCGGTGACGGCGGATGCCTGCACCTCCCACACGTAGCGGCCGTCGGGCAGTGCGACCCGGGCGCCGGGCGCGCGGCCGTTGCCGGAGGTGCCGATGCTGGCGTCGACCCAGTACGGCTTGCGCAGGAAGGCGGTGCGCGGCAGGTCGGCGTAGTCGCCTTCCGGCAGCAGCGTCCTCAGATCGACGGACTGCCCGTGCACGTACAACTGCGCGAGCGCGGTCAGCACACCGAGGGACTCGTCCTCCTTGCGCTTGAGCGTCTGGATGAACTGGCCGTCCTGCACACCGGCGTCGAAGGCCGTCGCCGCGACCGACATGAGCGTCGCGGGGTTGGCGTTGAGCTCGACGAAGGTGGTGTGCCCGTCGGACAGCGCCTGCCGGATCGCCTGCGTGAAGTACACGCTGTGGCGCATGCCCTTGGTCCAGTACTCCACGTCGTGGATGCCCTCGTGACCTGCGCGGTAGAGGGTCTCCTGATCGACCGACGAGTACAGGTCGACCTTCAGGCGGTGCGGTTCGATGCCGGCGAGCTCGGCCGCGAGCTCGCCGAGGATCGGATCGACCTGCGAGGTGTGGCTCGCACCCTTGGTCTGCAGGACCCGGGCGAACTTCTCCTCGGCCTCGGCACGCGCGACGATCGCGTTGACCTGCTCCTGCGGGCCACCGATGACGGTGTGCGTCGGCGCCGCGTAGACGCAGACCTCGAGCTGCGGGAAGTCGGGCAGCACGTCGGTGATCTCGGCGGCGCTGTACTCGACGAGCGCCATGAGGCGGATGTCGTCGCCGGTCAGGCCGGATTCGGCCTCACCCATCAGACGCGAACGCGAGCAGATGACGCGCACGGCGTCCTCGAGCGAGAGTCCGCCCGAGATGTAGGCGCCGGCAGCCTCACCCATCGAGTGGCCGACGACCGCGGCGGGCTCGGCACCGTGGTGGCGCAGCAGCGCGGCGAGACCGATCTGGATCGTGAAGATGCCGACCTGCGCCGTCTCGACGTCGTAGTCCTGCGCGTCGTCGAGGAACTTCTCCTTCATGGAATAGCCCGACTCGTCGTAGATCAGCTCGTCGACCTCGTCGACGGCCGCCGCGAAGACCGGGTTCTCCAGGTACAGCTGCTTGGCCATTTTGCGGTGCTGGGCACCGAAGCCGGAGAGCACCCACACCGCGCCCTTGGAGGCGGGAGCGTCGGCGGTGAACACGCCCTGCGCGGGCTTGCCGGCGGCGACGGCACGCAGACCGGCGATCGCCTCACCGTGGTTGTTCGCCACGACGATCGCGCGGGACCGGCCGTGATTGCGACGAGCGAGCGTGCGGGCGACGTCGGCGAGCGGCGTCGTGCTGCCCTTCTCGGTCTCGAGCCAGTCGGCGAGATCGGCGGCGGCACGGCGGCGACGCGACGGCATCGCAGCGGAGACGGCGAGCAGGACGGGCAGCTCGCGGGCCTGCTCGGTGGTCTCCGCGGCGGGGATCTCCTCCGGCAGGACCTCGACCTCGGCCTCGGACGCTTCGAGCCCCTCGGGGCCGGTGTACTCGCGCACGACGACGTGCGCGTTCGTGCCACCGAAACCGAAGCCGGACACACCGGCGACGGCGCGACCGGTGTAGCGCGGCCACTTCGCGCCCTCGGGGATGACCTTCAGGTGCGCGCTGTCGAACGGGATGTACGGGTTGGGCGCGGTGTAGTTGAGCGTCGGGGGCAGCTGATCGTTCTGCATCGCGAGAACGACCTTGATGAGACCGGCCGCACCCGCGGCGGACTCGAGGTGACCGAAGTTGGTCTTGGCCGAACCGAGCAGGACCGGCTTGTCGTCCTCGCGGCCACGACCGACGACGCGGCCGAGCGCGTCGGCCTCGATCGGGTCGCCGAGCACCGTGCCGGTGCCGTGCGCCTCGATGTAGTCGACACCGGACGGCAGGATCTGCGCGTCGCGGTAGGCGCGGCGCAGCACGTCGACCTGCGCTTCGGGGTTGGGAGCGGCCAGGCCGTTGGAGCGGCCGTCCTGGTTGACGGCCGAACCGGCGATCACCGCGAGGATGTCGTCGCCGTCGCGCTCGGCGTCCTCGAGACGCTTGAGCACGACGAGACCCCCGCCCTCGGCGCGGATCATGCCGTCGGCGTCGGCGGAGAACGCCTTGATGCGGCCGTCGGGTGCCATGACGCCGAGTTCGTCGAAGCCGAGGGTGCCGGCCGGGGCGAGCAGCATGTTGACGCCACCGGCGAGGGCGACGTCGGCTTCGCCGTTACGCAGCGCACGTACGGCCTGGTGCACGGCGACCAGCGACGACGAGCACGCCGTGTCGAGCGTGACCGACGGGCCGTGGAAGTCGTAGAAGTACGACACGCGGTTCGCGATGACCGCGGTGGAGGTGCCCGTGAGCGCGTAGGGATGCGCTGCGGACGGATCGCCGACCGCGAGGAGCATGTAGTCGCTCGCCGAGCTGCCGATGAACACACCGACCGAGCCGCCCTTGAGGTCGCTCGGCGGGATGTGCGCGTGCTCGAGTGCTTCCCAGGTCAGCTCCAGCGCGAGGCGCTGTTGCGGGTCGACCATCTCGACCTCGCGCGGCGACATCGCGAAGAACTCGGCGTCGAAGCCCTTGACGTCGTCGAGGTAGCCGCCCCTGGTGTTGGCGTTGCGGATCGACTCCCACACGGCGGGATCGTTCTCGAACTCCGACCAGCGGCCCTCGGGCAGATCGGAGATGCCGTCGCGTCCGGACGCGAGCAGCTCCCACATCTGTTCGGGGGTGTCGACGTGGCCCGGCAAACGGGTGGACAGACCGACGATGGCGACGTCCTTCGAACCCGCCGCGGCACCGACCGTGTACAGGGCGGAGTCGTCCTCAGCGGGTGCCTCGGGCTCACCTTCGATGATGCGCGTCGCGAGCGACGCGATCGTCGGGTGCTGGTAGGCGATCGTCGCGTTGAGGGTGACACCGAGGAGTTCCTCGATCTCACCCGCCATGGCGACGGCGTCCCGGGAGGACAGCCCGAACTCCTCCATCGGACGATCGTCCGAGATCTGGGAGACCGGCTGCCCGGTCGCGTCGGCGATCCAGTTGCGCAGCCATTCGCGCAGCTGCGCAACCGTCATTTCAGTGTCAGACATCAACCCACCACGCTACCCGGGAAAGAGGACATTCGTTCTTACACGCTGTCCGGGAAGGCCTGCTGCTGGTAACCACCACGCAGCGTTCCCTCGACATATGCGGTCTTGCACGCCCGACGCGCGATCTTTCCGCTGGACGTACGGGGGATCGAACCGGCCGGCACGAGCAGCACGTCGCGGGCGGTGACACCGTGCCGGGACGAGATCGCGGCACGTACCGCGTCGGCGATCGGCTGCGGATCGGCCTTGCCGGCGCCGGGAGCGCGCTCGGCGACGATCACGAGCTGCTCCGACGAATCGTCGGCATCGAACTGCAGGCCGGAGGCGTCGTTGTCGAACACCTCGCGCGGCAGCTGGTTGGCCGGCACCGCGAACGCCGCGACGAAGCCGGGACGCAGCGCGGAGCTGGCCTCCTGCGCCGAGAACTCGAGGTCCTGCGGGTAGTGGTTGCGGCCGTCGACGATCACGAGGTCCTTGACGCGACCGGTGATGTAGAGCTCGCCGTCGATGTAGACGCCGTAGTCGCCGGTGCGCAGCCACTTGCTGTCGTCCGGGGTGCCCTCGGCGTGGCTGCCCTCGGCCAGACGCTTGGTGATGCGGTTGTGGAAGGTGTTGTCGGTCTCTTCCTTGCGACCCCAGTAGCCGATGCCCATGTTCTCGCCGTGCAGCCAGATCTCGCCGACCTGCTCGTCGGGCATCTCGGTGCCGGTCTCGGCGTCGACGATCGCGGCCCACTGGCTGCGTGCGACGTAACCGCAGGAGACCTGCGGGATGGCGTTCTCGGCATCGGGCTCGACGCGCATGACCCGGCCCGCGTTGAGTGCGGTGCGGTCGACGTAGATGACCTTCGCCTCGTCGCTGTGACGGGTGGAGGAGACGAACAGGGTGGCCTCGGCCATGCCGTAGGACGGCTTGATCGCCGTGCGGGGCAGACCGTAGGGCCCGAATGCCTCGTTGAACTTGCGCATCGACGACGTGGTGACCGGCTCGCTGCCGTTGATCAGGCCGATGACGTTGCTCAGGTCGAGTTCTTCGCCCGGCTTGGGGACCGCGCGTGCCGCAGCGTGCTCGAACGCGAAGTTCGGGGCGGCGGCGAAGGTGCCGGCACCGTCGGAGACGGCGGCGAGCTCGCGGATCCAGCGGCTCGGCCGGGCCACGAAGGCACGCGGGCTCATGATGGTGATGTACTTGCCGCCGACCGCGGGCAGGATCACCGTGAGCAGGCCCATGTCGTGGAACAGCGGCAGCCAGGTCACGCCGCGCGACGACTCGTCGAGTTCGATGGAGTCGGCCATCTGGATGACGTTGGTGAGCACCGAGCGGTGAGTGATCTCGACGCCGGCGGGAACGCGGGTCGAGCCGGAGGTGTACTGCAGGTACGCGATGTCGTCGGTGCCGATGGGCGGCCGGTTCCAGGACTCGGCGACCGAGTCGGGGATGGCGTCGACGGCGATCACGCGGGGACGCTGCGCAGCGGGGAGCGGGCGGAAGAACTGCCGCACGCCGGCCGCGGACGAAGTGGCGGTGAGGATCGCGCTGGGGGTGCAGTCGCCGAGAACGGCGTGCAGGCGATCGGTGTGGCCGGGCTCGTCGGGATCGAACAGCGGCACGGCGATGGTGCCGGCGTAGATCGCGGCGAAGAAGGACACGACGTAGTCGAGACCCTGCGGAGCGAGGATCGCGACGCGGTCGCCGGGAGCGGTGACCTGTTGCAGGCGCGCGGCGATGGCCTTGATGCGCACGCCGAACTGATCCCAGGTCAGCTCGTGCACCTCGCCGTCGCGTTCCCGCGAGTAGTCGATGTACCGGTAGGCGAGGTCGTCACCGTTTGAAGCGAAGTTCCCCTCGAGGTGATCGAGCAGGGTCTGCCCTTCAGGCAGCCTGATCCGCCCGTTCTCATCGATGAACTCTTCGAACCCGACGCTCAATTCCTTCTCCCTGTCGAAGCGATCCCACAACCACTCGACATGGTTGCGCCACTAATTTTTCCTCCGCGCCGGCGGATCGTCGTACCGATACCGCCCCCCACGGCTTCCGGCGGTCCGTTCCTCGAACGTGTCCATCGACCCCAGATCACGAATATGTTACAGATCGGCATCACGCGCACCCACGCAAAGTGCGGTCGCCGGGAAGAACGCTTCCCCTCGCACACGGGAAACACAAAGATACGACATGGTCGTCTTCACACACACATTCCGCGCCCGTCGAACGAGACGAGCACACGATCCGATTGTGTGCGAGGGTTTTTCGACGCCGACACCGACCGACGGTGCAACCCGCCGCCCTCTGCTGCCCAGGATCGGCGCCCCGGTACGTACGCCCGACCGAGGCGAGAGCTCGTGACAAGGATCATTCCCGGTCGCGGGCCGTCGCTACGCCCCCGGAGGGGGCCGGCCGTTCGCCGTGCCGTCACTGGCACCATGAACCTCTTCTCCTGTGGCAGTCGTCGTGCGCCACGATCCCGGACGGCCGGGCCGCAGCCGAGGGATGAGTCTAAAGGGGCTCTTCGCAGTTAGCAGTGGTACTGGTGCCGGCTGGGTG
>NZ_JTIZ01000111.1:0-640 GCF_000801125.1 Rhodococcus sp. Chr-9 | reverse complement strand
GCCACATCCTGAAAATCCCCTACGAACTCGGGCCGCGCCCCACCCGTAGCGAACGCATCAGAGGACGGCGGCGTAGAGGGTGACGCTGTGAATCTACCCGCAATGCCGGATCCGAATACCGGAGAGCCGCGACCACCCCGTGCGCCACGCATCTACCAGAGAATCGAGCACACGCCGACCGACAGATCCCCACGGAAGCCTCCGGAAGCGCCGGAACATCTCGGACCCGTTCTCGAATGGCTCCAGCCCACCGCCCGTGACCAGTACACGAGCGCGCTCTTCATCGTGGGCATCTCGGTCGCGTACCTCACCCTTGTCGACGGAGGCCTTCGCTGGACCCACATGTGGGTCATGTGGGTCATCATGGCTGTGGGTGCGTGGGTGATGTTCGGCGCCACCAGAAACCATTGGACCGCAGTCGGATCCACCTGGGTGCAGTGGCGCGACGATTGGGTTGACACCTATCACCTCACCCGCATACGATTTTCAGCCGACGGGCCGAACCGCGTTCTCCGTTTGAAAGATGCACACGGCAACAAGATCCACTCGTTCAAGATCAGCGAGATCCAACGCAACCCCGACCTGTGGGACCTGGTCTACAACGGCATCCTCCACTCCGTCGCCTCCGGCAACTGCGACA
>NZ_JTIZ01000110.1:0-70258 GCF_000801125.1 Rhodococcus sp. Chr-9 | reverse complement strand
GCTACCCTCGCGGAAGCGGCATAACCGAAATGACACCGTGTCCAAGATCAGGGGTTAAGGCCCAACAGTGGGGTTGTACCCGCAAGGAATCGAAAGAGTCGTACGCTCTCGCAATCTCCGACGAAACAATGCCACCGTGCAATTTGTGCATTGGAACGATATCGAGGGCATCGCCGGAACGGATATCGTGACCCGTTCCGGATACGGCGACGTCCGGACTCCGATGATCCACGTCCACACGACCGGGCGGTTTCCCCCTGAAGCGCGCATCCCCCACGACGAAGAACACACCCTCGCCATCGTCTGCACCTGGCTCATCGCCGAACCCAACGCCCTCTTGACCCTGATCCGACAGATGAGCGAACGCCCGAACGACCGCACGCTCCTCGCTCGGGAAGACGCGGCCGAACTTCTCAGACCACCGCCGTTGCGAGAACGATTCCGGATGGTACGCCACCAGGAAGCGTCTCGGTGAACGCTCCGATTCAGGCGACGCTCTCCGACTACCTCGCAACACACGAAGTCGGACTGAGCCCCTGCGACCCGGACGATCCGCGGCACCCGCAACCGGAACTCCAGGCGCCGGAGGGTTGGATAGTTCTCCCTCGCGATGTCTTTCCGCATGCACATACGGTTCTCGTGGCTCCCGAGCACGTCGCGGACGATTGGGTGCCCAACGCCGTCCTCCTCCACTGCGCACTGTCGAAATGGCGGCCGACGGACGAACTGCTGGAGGTCGCGGCGCGTGAAGCTCGCGAACTGCCCGCGTGGAGGGAGACGCTCCGCGACACATCCGATTTCCGCGGGCACCGATCGGTGATCATCCAAGGCTCCTATCGAGTGGACGACGTCGAGTACACCGCCGTGACGCGATACCTCGTGATCGACCACGAGTACGACCGCTACCTGACGCAACTGACGGCAACCGCACGCTCCGACAGCGCCGAGTCCCTTATCGCTCATCTGCATGCAATCCATGAGGGACTGAGAATCCGGTGAGCGATTCCATCGAGCCGTGCCCGTACGGAGAACGATCCGAACCTGCTTGGCCGCAACGGTTTCGTACGGGATCGCTCTGCCTCGGCGTGTTCCTGGCCGGGGCCGGAATCCTTGTGCTGCAGAAGACCATGGACGATCGGCGAGCGGATGACCTCGGAGCCATCGCCCTGGGGTTCTGTCTCGCTCTGATGACGGCGTTAGGTTCGGCCTGGGGCTTCGAGCGGGCCGGCTTCCACCGATTCGGTTTGCATCCGAGGATCCGGCAGTGCCGAGACGACATTCACGGCCCCGGCATCGAGATTCCCTACGTGAGAATACTTCCCGTTCAGCTGTCCGCTGTGTTCTCCTGCATCACAGTGTCGGGCGCATTCATGATTCGTGCGTCGAACCGACCGGACGGAGCGATGCTTCTTGCGAGACACGAGCTCCCCCACTCCGGCTCGTTCATCGCATGGACGACATGTGCAACCGTGGCGGTGTGCGCTCTACCCTTCTTGATCCACCCCCGGGGATCCACCCGTCTCCATGCCGACGGTATTCGCCGCCGCACGACATGGCTCGTGCGGCGTGGCGTTTCGGACGTGTTCGTTCGATGGGACGAGATCCAGGAAGTGGATGCCGATGTCTACACCGTCTCGGGCCGCGGGGCGTCTACGCACAATCCACTCATCCGTCTCCACGTACCCGGCTACGAACCGACTCCGCCTCGCGTGGCGCACGACAAGCCGGATTCGTTCACCGTGCCAGCGTACGTTCTCGTGAGCGATCCCAACACGCTGCTCGGACTCATCGACCGTCTCCATCGGTGTCCCGAAGATCGCCATCTCGTCACCACACCCGAGGCCCCAGAACTCCTCCGTCCCCTCCCGGTGCGGGAACGCTTACGTATCGCGCGGAAGATTCCGCGTCAACAGTGGGAATGGTGATGGGCACGCAACACCGGTGGTGGGTTCGCAACGCCGACAGTGACCGACCACGTTGCGAGCCTTCACCCCACGTTGCGTACCTCGGTCAGTTCCCGTTGTTCGGGCCGTGGACGCGGCGGTGCAGTGCTTCCATCCGCAGGTCCAGATCGCGCGCCGTTTCCGCGGCGAGGCGGAGCTCCTCGCGCAGTTCGTCCGGTACCTCGCGGTCGTGCTTGTAGTAGATCTTGTGTTCCAGGCTCGCCCAGAAGTCCATGGCGACCGTGCGGATCTGCAGTTCGACGTAGACGCGCTCGACCCGGTCGGACATGTACACCGGGATCTGGACGATCACGTGCACGCTGCTGTACCCGTTGGGCTTCGGGCGGGCGATGTAGTCCTCGATCTCGACGACCGTCACGTCGAGCTGGCTCGTGATCATGTCGATGATCCGGTAGACGTCCGACGTGAAGCTGCACGTGATGCGGATGCCTGCGATATCGCGGACGGCCTCGCGGATGCCGTCGAGCGAGGCGGGCGCACCCTTCCGTTCCGCCTTGGCGAGGATCGACTCGGGACTCTTCAACCGCGACTTCACGTGCTCGATCGGGTTGTACTCGCGGGCGTAGGTGAACTCCTCGCGCAGGATGTTGATCTTCGTCATCATCTCGTCGATGCCGAACTTGTACACCATGAGTGCGCGTCGCAGATCCTGCGCGAGATGCTCCACTGCGACCAGCGGTGCCTGCACGTCGTCCGGTGTCGGTAGTCCCGGTTCGGGTTCGCCCACCGTCGTCTTCACTCGATTCCTCCTCGATCACTTCCGGGATCGAGTCTGCCAGTCCGACCACGACAGGCGGTTCTGACCGCCCTGACCTGCAGTGATGCGAGACGGCCCACTCGAACAGGACTCCCGCCGCTCGTCGATCGAGACATCCGGACGCCTCGACGCCCAGGGCTTGCCCAACCGCGTTCAGCGCTTACCCCGGCCGAACCGCTCGACCACGACCGCCCGCAGCGAGCGGGCTTCGATGCCGGCCTCGCGGCGGGCGCGCCCTCGGGTCACGAGCACCCCGATAAGCGCGATCACCCAGATCGGATACTGCGCGAACCACGCGACGCGGAAGGCGTCGAAGGTGTAGCCGCCGAGCCGGTCGAGCACGATGCCCATCGTCTGCACGACCAGCAGTGTCGCGAGGAAGCCACCGATGTTGACGATGCCGTTGGCCGTGCCGAGCGCGGTCCCGGGATTGAAGGTGCGGGCGTAGTCGAAGCCGATCATCGATCCCGGCCCGCCCACCGAGATGACGACGACGAGCACCACGAGCAGCCACAGCGGTGCGGGTCCGGGCAGGGCGAGCACCGCCGACCACGTCACTGCGCTGGCGAGGATGATCATGAGCACGAGCCACGAGCGTCTGGTCGGGAAGCGTCCCGACAGCACGCCGAGGATGGGTCCGGCGGAGATGGCGGTGACCACCGAGACGGTCAGCATCGAGCCGGCCGCCGCGGGTGACAGGCCCTGAGCGGAGACCAGATACGGCACGCCCCACATGAGCGCGAAGGTCGTCACCGAGAACTGCGTGCCCATGTGGGTGAAGAAGCCGAGTTTGGTGCCGGGGCGCCGCCACACCGTGCCGAGCCCGCCGATCACCTCCCGCAGCCCTGACGCGGTGGCTTCGCGCGTCTCACCGGGCGGGGTGTCGCGCACGACCGCGAACACCAGCACGCACGCGAGCAGGCCGAGCGCCGCGGCACTGCCGTAGGCGGCCGTCCATCCCGTGCCGGTGAGCAGCAGGACGAACGGCACCGCCGACAGCACCTGGCCGAGCTGGCCGAAGATGCCCGTCAGCTGCGAAACGACAGGTACGCGGCGCGGCGCGAACCACACCGGCACGAGCCGCAGCACCGAGATGAACGTCAGGGCGTCACCGACACCGACCAGCACTCGGGCCAGATACGCGACCGGCAGCGACTCGGTGACGGCGAGGATCGCCTGACCGACGGCGAGGATCACGGCGCCGGTCGCGATCATCCGCCGCGAACCGAACCTGTCGAGGAGCACACCGGCCGGGATCTGCATCCCCGCGTAGACGATGAGCTGGAGGACGACGAAGCCGGACAGCACCGACGGTGAGATATCGAAGCGTTCGGTGGCGGCGAGTCCGGAGACACCGAACGCCGTCCGGTGGAGGACGGCGACGATGTAGGCGAAGACTCCGATACCCCAGACCAGCCATGCCCTCATGTCACAAGGACGATACGCGTCGGTCTGTTAACGGTGCTGATTACTCACGTCCGAGCGACACCCACATCGGGTCGGCCGCACGCGGACCGGCGACCTTGTCGGCGAGACGATCCAGCCGTGCAACCTGCTCGTCGGTGAGCGTCACGTCGAGCGCTCCGGCGTTCTCGGTGACGCGACTCGCGTAGCGGGTGCCGGGGATCGACACCGACGGCAACCCGAACTCGCGCCCCTTCGCATCCAGCCATGCCAGGGCGATCTGCGCGATGGTCGCGTCCGCCTCCTTCGCAACCGCCCGCACCTCCTCGCGCACCGCGAGGTTGGTCGGCAGGGCGTCGGCGTCGAAGCGCGGGAAGCGCTTGCGCAGGTCGTTCTCGGCGACCTGTCCGGGATCGAAGGCGTCGGTGAGCAGCCCCCGGCTCACCGGCGAGTACGGCACGAAGCCGATGCCGAGTTCGGCGGCGGTGGGCACCACGTGCCGTTCGACGTCGCGCGAGACGATGCTCCACTCCGACTGGATCGCCGCGATCGGGTGGACGGCGTGCGCGCGGCGCAGTTCGTCGCCCGTGGCCTCCGACAGTCCGATGTGCTGCACCTTGCCGGCCTGCACGAGTTCGGCGAGGGCACCGACCGTATCCTCGACCGGCACGTCAGGATCCACGCGGTGCAGGTAGTACAGGTCGACGTGGTCGACGCCGAGACGCCCGAGCGACTCGTCGATGGCCTGCTTCGCGTATTCGGGACGGCCGTTGATGCGACGGTTGGCGGTGCCCGTGCCGCCGACCGCGCCGACGAGACCGAACTTCGTCGCCAGCTGGACCTCGTCCCGCCGGTCGGCGAGCAGCGTGCCGACCACCTTCTCGCTGGTGCCGTCGCCGTAGACGTCGGCGGTGTCGATGAAGGTGATGCCCAGATCCACGGCGTGGTGCAGGGTCGCGAGTGCCTCGTCGAGATTCACCTCGCCGTATGCGGGGGCGACGGACATCGCGCCGTAACCCTGGGCGCTGACGACGAGACCGGGCGCGAGCTGGACGGTGGGGACAGGCATGTACTTCTCCTCGACGACGACACGGTGCGACTCCCGATCGTCCCGCATCCCGCGCATGATCGCAGGAGTTGAAATCGCCGTGATCCGAGCAGCCCGCGCCCTAGGCTGAGATCCATGGTGACCGACTGGCTTTCCCTGCAACGAACCGCGCGTCGCGAGTTCGACGACCGTGTCGCGCAGATCCGCGACTGGCACGCACCCACCCCGGACACCGAGTGGGACGTCACCGACCTGGTGTGGCACATGGTCGACGAGCAGCGCTGGATCCAGCCGCTGCTCTCCGGCCGTTCCCTCGACGACGCGAAGGCCGTACTCGAACCGATCGGGGACGATCTCGCCGCCGAATGGGCACGCTTCGCCGAGCAGGCGACCGCCGCGTGGGCGATGGCGTCACCGTCCCAGGAGGTCCACCTGTCCTACGGCACCGTCCCGTGCCTCGACTACATGAAACAGCAGGTCGCGGACATCACCGTGCACACCTGGGATCTCGCCCGGGCCATCGGTGCCGACGAAACGCTCGACGCCGACCTCGTCGACGCCGTGCTCGCCGACATCGAACCGCAGAAGGACATGCTCGCCTCGAGCGGTCTGTTCGCCGATCCCGTCCCGGTCCCCGACGATGCGTCCCCGCAGGACCGGCTCATCGCCCTCACCGGCCGCGACCCCAGGAAGGCGTCATGACGGACCGACCCGATATCAAGCCCCGCAGCCGCGACGTCACCGACGGCATGGAGAAGGCCGCCTCGCGCGGCATGCTCCGTGCGGTGGGGATGGGAGACGAGGACTGGGGCAAGCCGCAGATCGGTGTGGCGTCGTCGTGGAACGAGATCACTCCCTGCAACCTCCCGCTCGAACGCCTCGCGCGATCGGTGAAGGAGGGCGTGCACGCCGCGGGCGGTTACCCGCTCGAATTCGGCACCATCTCCGTGTCCGACGGGATCTCGATGGGGCATGAGGGTATGCACTTCTCCCTGGTCTCCCGTGAGGTCATCGCCGACAGCGTCGAGACGGTGATGCAGGCCGAGCGACTCGACGGCTCGGTGCTGCTCGNACAAGTCCCTGCCCGGCATGCTCATGGCTGCCGCCCGCCTCGATCTCGCCGCCGTCTTCCTGTACGCCGGGTCGATCCTGCCGGGCATCGCGAAACTGTCCGACGGCACCGAACGCGACGTGACGATCATCGATGCCTTCGAGGCGGTCGGGGCGTGTGCGCGGGGCCTGATGTCCGAGACCGATCTCGACGCGATCGAACGTGCCATCTGCCCCGGTGAGGGCGCCTGCGGCGGCATGTACACCGCGAACACGATGGCCGCGTCGGCCGAAGCGCTCGGTATGTCGCTGCCGGGAAGCGCATCCCCACCCGCCACGGATCGTCGCCGCGACGGTTTCGCCCGGCGCAGCGGACAGGCGGTGGTCGAGTTGTTGCGTCGCGGAATCACGGCCTCCGACATCCTCACCAAGGAGTCGTTCGAGAACGCCATCGCGGTGGTCATGGCCTTCGGGGGATCCACGAACGCCGTGCTCCACCTGCTCGCGATCGCGCACGAGGCGCAGGTGGATCTGAGCCTCGACGACTTCGTCCGCGTGGGTGCGCGGGTGCCGCACCTCGCCGACGTCAAACCGTTCGGCCGGCACGTGATGAAGGACGTCGACCACATCGGCGGCGTCCCGGTCATCATGAAGGCGCTGCTCGACGCGGGTCTGCTGCACGGTGACTGCCTCACCGTCACCGGGAAGACCGTGGCCGAGAACCTCGCCGGCATCAGGCCACCCGACCCGGACGGCAAGGTGCTGCGTGCCCTGAGCGACCCCATCCACCCCACGGGGGGCATCACGATCCTGCGGGGCAGTCTCGCTCCCGGCGGAGCGGTGGTGAAGTCCGCAGGCTTCGACGAGTCGGTCTTCGAGGGAACGGCGCGGGTCTTCGAACGCGAACGCGCCGCGATGGACGCGCTCGAGGACGGCACCATCACCGCAGGCGACGTGGTGGTCATCCGGTACGAGGGTCCCAAGGGCGGCCCGGGCATGCGCGAGATGCTCGCGATCACCGGTGCGATCAAGGGTGCCGGGCTCGGCAAGGACGTCCTGCTGCTCACCGACGGACGATTCTCCGGTGGTACCACCGGGTTGTGCGTCGGGCACGTCGCCCCGGAGGCCGTCGACGGCGGCCCCATCGCCTTCGTCCGCGACGGCGACCGCATCCGTCTCGACGTCTCGAACGGCCTGCTCGACGTGCTGGTCGACGAGAAGGAAATGGAAACGCGGCGACAGGGCTGGGAGCCACTGCCGCCGCGCTACACCCGGGGTGTACTGGCGAAGTACACGAAGCTGGTCGGTTCCGCATCGAACGGTGCGGTGTGCGGATGAGGGTCGGGTGAACCCTCCCGCTCCGGGGGTGCTGCTAGATCGGACGGAAACCTGCGCCCGGCCCGCCCCGACCGTTGATGTCGGCCATGATCACGTCGATGTTCGTTCCGACCTCGGGGCCGGCGCACGGCGCGAGCAGGTAGGCGTTGACCATCGCGACGAGCGTCGTGCCCACCACGAGCGGTGCGCCCGAGTCGCCTTCGATGACGCACACCTGCGTCCAGGTCTCCTGCGAGCCGAACACGTCGCCCCAGACGATGCCGCAGGTGTTGCCCGTGGTGCGGCCTTCCTTGCAGGCGATGTTCGGGAAGCCCGCGGGGGCACCGAGGCCGGTGATCGTCACGTTGCCGACGCGGTTGACCGGAACGACCTTGCTCCGGTCGAACTCGATCACGGCGTAGTCGAGCCGTTCGTTGGTCGACACGATGCGGCCCACCGAGCCGGCAGCGAGGTCGTATTCGGCTTTCACCGTCATGCCGGGAGAGCCGCAGTGCGCGGCAGTGAGACCCACGAGGCGTCCGGCGGCGTCGTTGCCGATCGTGGTGAGCGTGCAGTCGAAGATGTCCTGCCCGTTGTCTCCGAGAGTGATGCCCGAACCGCCACCGAGGGTGACCGGAGGAGCCGCGACGGCCACCCCGGAACCCGCGCCGACCAGCGCGACCGCGCTCGCGATTGCAACAACCAGTTTTCTGAACATGGAGGCCCTCCTGCGCTGCGCCGTCCGGCAGCCGTCGGGCTGAGCGTACTAGAGGTTTCCGCCGGATTTCCGGGTTGCGCCCAAGCTTTCCAGAGCTTGACGGGCCTCCTCGAGCTCGCGGCTGAGCTGCGCG
Organism: Rhodococcus sp. Chr-9; assembly: GCF_000801125.1. NCBI lineage: Bacteria > Bacillati > Actinomycetota > Actinomycetes > Mycobacteriales > Nocardiaceae > Rhodococcus > Rhodococcus sp. Chr-9. The sequence continues at coordinate 61,867 of NZ_JTIZ01000110.1, read as the reverse complement.
ACCCGCTCCTCGGCCGCGCGACGCGCCTCCTCGATCACCGACTGGACGGCCTCGGTGGCCGTGGGATCGCCGAGTTCCTTCACCGCACGTTCGACGGCGTCGGGTGCGACCGTTGCGGGCTTACCGACCTTGCGGGTGCCGTGCGCGACCCCCACCGTCCACTCGTTCTCCGGGTCGATCGTGACGGTGATCGTGATCGACGGCGCCTTCTTCGCCTTGCGGGCCGGGGCCTTCGGCTTCGCCGGTGCCGGCGGCCGGGAGGCGGGAGTGTCGGACGAAGCGGGGGTCGTCTGGGTCACGGGCTTCTTCTCCTGGGCGCGGGGAACCGCAGCGACTGCTGGGCTCTCGGATTTCTGGGGAGCAGGCTTCGGTGCAGCAGGCCTGGATGCGGTAGCCCGTGGGGTCGCGGGTTGCACAGGTGCCACCTTCGCGGGAGCTGCCTTCGCTGGAGCGGGCTTCGCACCACCGGACGTGCGCGCGGTCTTCGTCGGTGCGCGCTTCGTTCCGGCCGGCTCGCGGGTGGCGCGCAGTTCGTCGGTCTCGAACGGCAACTCGTCGTCGACGCCCTTCGGCCGCACCATCACGGTGCTGCCGCTGATCGATACCACCCGCGCCGACGTCCCCGGGTCGATGCCGAGACTCGGAATGCCCTCGACGAGGTAGACGGTCGCGCGGCGCCCCTCGGCGAGAGCGGCACCGAGCTCTCCGAGTTGTTCCTCCGTCAGGTGGTCCGCGCGTCTGCGGGGCGACATGCGACGTCCTTTCTCGGTTCGCCGAAGGGTCGGCAGGGCTTCGATGTCGGTCACTGTCGCACATCCGTACGACACGCCTGTACACCTGTTCGATACGACCTGCCGCGCGCATGGGCCCGGGGCACGGTAAGGATGGAAGAGTGACCCCGTCCGATCCGGCACCTGCCTCAGGAACCGACGTGCTGTCCGTGATCCAGTCACAGCTGGAGAACGCGCTGCTCGGTGGTCCTCTTCGTTACACCCTGAACGAGGTGGCCGAGTTGTGCGGGCTCGCACCTGCGCGGGTGCGCCGGCTGTGGCAGGCACTCGGTCTGACCGTCGATCCCGATCCCGACGTCGTGATGTTCACCGACGGCGACGTCGAGGCCCTGCGTGCGACGGCGGCCATCATCGCGAGCGGCGCGATCGACGAAAGCCTCGAGGTGCCCGCGGCCCGGTCGATCGGACAGTCGATGTCGCGGCTGACCGAGTGGCAACTGAATCTGCTCAACACCCACGTCTTCACCCAGTTGGCCTCCGCCTACGCGAAAACGGAGACTCCCCCGCAGGAAGAGGAGATCCGCGCGCTGATCGACCACATCGTCGATCGCACGACCGAGCTCGCGCTGAGCCTCCAGAGCCACATGTGGCGTCGGCACCTGGTGGCCACGACCGCCCGGGCCGCCGCGCGCCCGCAGGATTCCGGGGAGCTCCACGAGTTGGTCGTCGGTTTCGCCGACATGGTCGGCTACACACGGTTGACCCGGCAGATCGATGCGGCCGCGCTGAGCGAGCTGCTCGACTACTTCGAATCGGAGGTCTCCGACGTCATCGCCCGGCACAACGGCTGGGTGATCAAAACCGTCGGCGACGAGGTGATGTTCGCGGCCGAACGTCCGGTCGACGCCGCACGGATCGCCCTCGAACTGCAGGATTCGTTCAGGTCCCAGAAGGACTATCCGGACCTGCGGATCGGACTGGCGTGGGGCCAGGCGTTGCCGCGCTTCGGCGACCTGTTCGGTTCGGTCGTCAACATCGCGGCCCGTCTCACCGGCGCGGCGCGGCCGGGCACGATCCTCGTCGACGAGAACCTCGCCGACGCCCTCTCCGACTGCGAGGAGTTCCGCTTCCAGACGGTGCGCACGCTGCGGCTGCGGGACTTCCAGCATTCGCGGCTGTACGTCCTGCGTCGTCCGCGCGAGGAGAAGAAGGCGGCGGTGGGCGTGGAGGGTCTGCACGACGAGGACATGGGTCTGTGACCGGCAGGCTGACAACAGTCGACGAGAAGCCCGATACTCCCTCATACCCACTGATACTTCTTCCGACCTCCTTCGCCCTCGAGGAGACCACGAAGTACCGCCCCCATGCGGCGGTCGACGACGCGACCCGCGAGATCGGTGCGGCGATCGGTGTTGCGATCACGGGCAGCGTCCTGGCCGCAGCCTACGGGCACGGCATCGATCCGGTGGCGCCGATGATCCCCGAGCCGGCCCGGGCCGCCGTGCAGGATTCGCTCGCCGCCGCGATACAGGTCGCCGAGCATGCGGGTCCGCAGGGCGAGCAACTCGCCGAACTCGCACAGAACGCCTTCCTCGACGGCTTGCAGCAGGCATCGTGGGCAGTCGCCGCGATCTTGCTGGTCGGAGCGTTGATCTCCGCCTTCTGGCCACCCCGGCGCTCGTAACCCTCCCCTCTCTTTTCTTTCTCGATGCCCGCAACGCAGGTCGCGGGCATTGTGCTGTGCGCGTGATCACGCTAATCTGGATAACAGTTACTAGTCGTCACACTAAAAAGGTGGAGGCATGACCGCATCGCTCACCCGCGAGACCAGCAAGGGCTTCATCCCCGGCGTCGCACTGTCCGATCGCGAAGAAACCGCCGGACGACTGCTCGCCTCGTCCGCACGTAAGTCGTACGACCCGGTCGTCGAGGTGGACTGGGAAGCCCCCGTCCCCGACGACAAGTTCGGAATGACCCCCGAATGGAGCACGCTCTACGGCACCGCACTGTGGGACGAGCTCACCGACGAACAGCGCATCGAGCTGACCAAGCATGAGGCCGCGAGCGTTTCGAGCGTCGGCCTGTGGTTCGAGATCCTGCTCATGCAGATGCTCCTGCGCGACGTCTACGACCGCGACAAGCATTCGCGTCACGTCCAGTTCGCCCTCACCGAGGTCGCCGACGAGTGCCGCCACTCGGTGATGTTCGCGCGCGCCGGCGAACGGCTGAACATGCCGGGCTACGGTCCGGCCCGCTACATCCACCAGCTCGGTCGCCTGTGGGGCCATTTCTTCAAGGGCGCCAACGCCTATGCATCGGTCATGGCTGCCGAGGAGATCCTCGACATGATGCAGCGCGACTTCATGCGCGACGAGCGGGTGCAGCCCGTCACCCGCGCGGTGTCGAAGATCCACGTCCTCGAGGAAGCGCGCCACATCCGCTTCGCCCGCGAGGAGGTCGCACGCCGACTCGCCGGTGCGAGCCGCACGCGACTCGCGTTCGAGCGGTTCAACACCGCGCTCGTGGTGTTCTTCGTCGTCAAGAGCATGATCCACCCCGACGTTTACGCCAATGCGGGCCTCGATCGCGAGCGCGCTCTGCAAGAGGCGAAGGGCAACAAGCACTATCACGATCGCGTGCGCAAGTCCGGCGCGAAGCTGATGACCTTCCTCGACAACGTCGGCCTCATCGGCGGACCGTCGAAGATCCTCTACAAGAAGGTCCACCTGCTCTGACACGGCCTACGGCCATACAACGAACTGTGCGCAGTTCTCGTCGATCTCCTCGAGGGATTTCCGACGAGAACTGCGCACAGTCCTTCGTGGCGAAAACCGAAAGGCGTCAGCCCACCTTCTCGGTGGCCCGCAGGCTGTCGTCGCGCTCCTGCTCCGGGAACAGCGTGCGCGTGATCTTTCGAGCGGTATCGGCGACGATCGGCGCCACCCACTCCAGGCGAGTCGAACGCGCGTCCGCTGCCAGCGACAGGGCGGCGACCGGGCCGTCGACGCCGCGGAGCGCGACGCCCACGCATCCGATGCCCCGCGCAGCTTCCTCACGTTCGAACGCGACGCCACGACGCTTGCGAATGCGGTTGAGCTCCTGGTGCAGTGCGACGTGATCGCGGATGGTGCGCTCGGTGCACGGCACGAGAGTCTTGCCGTACAGCGCGTCGATGCGTTCGGGCTCGAGCCACGCGAGGATGGACTTGCCGGCCGCGGTGGCGTAGGCGGGGAACCGACCGCCCACCCGTGACGGCACGCTCGACGCGAACTGTCCACCAACCTTGTCGAGGTAGAGCACCTCGTTGCCCTCGAGGACCGTCAAGTGGACGACGGCGCCGGTCTGCATCGCCAGGTCGTGGAGATGCGGCGCAGCGGCCTCCCGGATGCGGCGGTGGCCTGTGTCGCTGCCACCGAGACCGAGGGCACGCGGGCCGAGGCAGTAGCCGAAGGATGCGTGCTCGATCCAGTCGCGACGCACGAGGTGATCGAGGATGCGGTGCACCGTCGAACGGGGCAACCCGGAGCGACAGGTGACCTCTTCGAGAGTGAGTGCGCCGCGGCTGTCGAAGGCCTCCAGGATGAGGGTCATCCGATCGACCATCGATGGTGGAAGTTCTCGTTTCGACGAGGTTCCGACGGGCTCGAGCGCGGAGTCGACGGCGGTCAACTGCACCTCCATAAGTCCTGGCCACGACCCTGCGCGCCTCATGAAACTGGAATCTGTTCCAGAACGTTAGCAGTAACAGAGGTCACACCGGAAGGGGTACACACAGACTGTAGGTACTCCGGAGTCAGTTTCCTGGCGAGAGCGAATTCCTACGAGTCTGGTCGGAATCGTGCGGACAGGTTATTGTCGGGACCGTGAGCAAGACGTACGAGCGCGCGAGCCGGTCGCCGCACCGTCGTGCCCAACTCTCGTGTATCCGCGGGTGCCTGGCCCGCTGACCGCCGCACCCGTTCCTGCCCTCTCCACACCGCCGTACGGTGATGTCGTGTGCGGGGCCCGAAGGTCAGCATGTCGACGATCAGAACACATCCCGAATCCGGAGCAGAGCCATGAGCGACACCACCCCTGAAGCAACCGATCCCAGCGCGAACTGGAGCTTCGAGACCAAGCAGATCCACGTGGGACAGCCTGCCGGCGGCGACACGAAGGCCCGGGCCCTGCCCATCTACCAGACCACCAGCTACACCTTCGACAACACCGATCACGCCGCGGCGCTGTTCGGTCTCGCCGAACCGGGCAACATCTACACCCGCATCATGAACCCGACGCAGGACGCGGTCGAGCAGCGCATCGCTGCCCTCGAAGGTGGCGTCGCCGCCCTCCTCCTCGCGTCCGGACAGGCCGCCGAGACCTTCGCGATCCTCAACCTGGCGCAGGCCGGCGATCACGTCGTGTCGAGCCCGTATCTCTACGGCGGCACGTACAACCTGTTCCACTACACGCTGCCCAAGCTCGGCATCGAGGTCACCTTCGTCCAGGATCCCGACAACCTCGACCAGTGGCGCGAGGCCGTCCGCGACAACACCCGCGCGTTCTTCGGCGAGACGATCGCCAACCCGAAGAACCACATCCTCGACCTGCCCGGCATCTCGGGTGTCGCCCACGAGAACGGGCTACCGCTGATCGTCGACAACACGGTCGCGACCCCCTACCTGCTCCGCCCGCTCGAGCACGGTGCCGACATCGTCGTGCACTCGGCCACCAAGTACCTCGGCGGCCACGGCACGGCCATCGCCGGTGTCATCGTCGACGGCGGCACGTTCGACTGGACGCAGGGCCGCCACGTCGGTTTCACGACCCCCGACCCGAGCTACCACGGTGTCGTCTTCGCCGACCTCGGCGCTCCGGCCTACGCACTCAAGGCGCGCGTGCAACTGCTGCGCGACATGGGCGCGGCGGTCTCCCCGTTCAACGCCTTCCTCATCTCGCAGGGCATCGAGACGCTGAGTCTGCGCATCGAGCGGCACGTGGAGAACGCACAGAAGGTCGCCGAGTTCCTCGAGGGACGCCCGGAGGTCACCTCCGTCGCCTACGCCGGCCTGAAGTCCTCGCCGTGGTACGACCGCGCCCAGCAGCTCACCCCGCGCGGCGCCGGTGCGATCGTGGTGTTCGAGCTCTCCGGCGGCATCGACGCCGGCAAGCGCTTCGTCAACGCGCTGACCCTGCACAGCCACGTCGCGAACATCGGCGACGTCCGTTCGCTGGTCATCCACCCCGCGTCGACCACCCACTCGCAGCTCACCGGCGAGGAGCAGATCGCCGCGGGTGTCACCCCGGGTCTCGTGCGACTCGCCGTGGGCATCGAGAACATCGACGACATCCTTGCCGACATCACCACCGGTCTCGAGGCTGCCGGCAGCTGATTCCGGCACATCGACAACGNAGTCGTTGCGTGCGAGCGCCTGCGCGATCCGCTCGGCCTGCGTGCTGCTCTCGAGCAACTGCCTGACCAGCCACAGACGCAGGACACGAGTGACTGCGGCGGCGAGATGGACCGCCACACCGATCAGAGTGACAGCCACGAAGCCGAGAGCGAGCAACTGGTAGGACAGCAGGTCACGGGTATCGGAGAGGGTCAGCGACGCAATGTAGACGACGAAGATCGCGATGGCGCCGATCACCATCAGGGCCAGGCCGACGATGCGGGCCTTTCCTCCCGAATCCGGACGGGGAGCGTCGAGACCCAGCGCTGCAACGTCCTTCTTGAACTGTTCACGTCGCTCGTCGGCGAGTGCGGTCATGGTCATCCTCCTAGATAGGTGGTGGAAAGTTCTTCTTCGATCTCCGCCGGATCGCCCGTGCGCACCACCCGGCCCTGCAACATCAGCGCGGCACTGGTGGCGATCGGGAGCACCGCTCGCGCGAACTGTTCGGCTACGAGAATCGACACCCCCTCGGCGGCGAGTTCGCCGACGATGTCGTAGATCCGGGAGACGATGCGCGGCGCCAGACCCATCGACAGTTCGTCGAGCAACAGCACCGTGGGATGGGTACCGAGCGCCCGCGACAGCGCAAGCATCTGCTGTTCGCCGCCGGACATCGAACCGGCCAGCTGTGATCGGCGCTCACCGAGAACGGGGAATCGCGTGTACGCCACCTCTTCGAGGTCTGCGAGAGGAACACCGGTGCCGGTTCCGATCCACAGGTTCTCGCGGACGGTGAGGTTGGGGAAGATGCCGCGTCCCTCGGGAATCGAGCACACCCCCAGACGTGCGAATTCCGCTGCGGACACACCGTTGACGACACGGCCGGCCAGCCGGAACTCACCCGACGAGACCGGATGGATACCCGAGCACACGCGCAGGGTCGTCGTCTTACCTCCGCCGTTGGGCCCGAGCAGGGCGACCACCGCGCCCGGTTCGAGTATGAGATCCACGCTGTGCAGCACCTCGATCGCACCGTATCCGGCCCGGACACCCGACAGTTCGAGCAACGGTTCGACGCTCATACCGCTTCCTCCTCGGTGCCGATGTAGGCGTTGATCACTGCCGGATCGTTCTTGATCTCGTCCGGGACGCCACTGGCCAGCACCGCGCCGTAGTCGAGCACGTGAATCCGGGAGCAGATCTTCATCACGAGCGGAATGTCGTGCTCGACGAGGCAGATCGCGAGATCCGAATCGGCCAGATCGCGGAGCAGGGCGGCGAACGCCTCCGTTTCCTGTTCCGTTTGCCCGGAGGCGGGTTCGTCGAGCAGCAGCACCCGCGGCGAGGTCATCAACGCGCGGGCGACCTCCACGACGCGGGCGCGGCCGGTGGGTACGTCCGAGACGTCGGTGCTCGCGATATCGGCCAGGCCGGTCAGCTCGAGGAGCCGGTCGACTTCCTCGTCCAGATCGATCTTGTTGCGTCCGTTGGCATTGTGGATGTCCCCGGCCACTCGGAGGTTGTCGCGCACGGACAGCGACACGAACAACTCGAGACGCTGGAACGTGCGGGCCATACCCATGCGGGCCCGCTTGTAGGGCGGTAGCGACGTGATGTCACGACCATCGAGGAAGACCTTGCCTACCGTCGGCCGTTGCAGGCCGGTGATCGTGTTGAACAGGGTCGTCTTCCCGGCCCCGTTGGGTCCGATCAGGCCCGTCACCGTTCCCGGTTCGATTCCGAGGCTCACGTCCTTGACCGCGACGTGTCCGCCGAATCGGACTGTGATTCCGCGTGTTTCCAGAATGGGTGTCTCAGCCATGAGGAATCAGTTCCTTCTCCGACCCGGTGGCACGTGCGGCCAGAAGTTCGTCGATGCCGAGTTCACGGTCGATCTCGTCCCGTGCCTGCTCGTTGTAGGGCTCGTCGATTCCGATCCGTTCGGGAACCAGCGGCGCGCGACGTTGCGCTTCCTCTGCGCCGAGCACAGCTTCGGGCATCAGCCACTGTCCCACGACCGGAAGCATGAACACCGTCGCGATGGTGATCGACGCGAACCACCAGTTGTCGAGCGCGCCGACGAGCGCGAGCAGGTAGGACACGAGCACCACCGCGGCACCCCCGACCAGCACGGGCTCCGCGTTCTTCAGGTGACGGTAGCCCTCCACCATCTGGTGGACGCTGCCGCTCGGGTTGGCCGCGACGCCGATACCGATGAGCGCGGGGCTCACTGCGGCGACGTGACCGAGGAAGGTCCACATTCCGGCCAGTTCCGGCTGTCCCGCAGCGAGATCGGAGAACGAAACCATGATGACGGCGAAGCCGATACCCGACATCAGACCACCGAACAGCGCACCGGAGACGTAACCGATACCGGCCACGACGGTGAGCATCAGCAGCGACAAGCTCACCATGATCGAGAAGCTTTCGTTCGACACCGAGCCCATCGCACTCGACATGAACAGCCCTCCCAGTCCGGCGATGCCCGCCGACAGGGTGAAGACTCCGAGCTTCAGACGCACCAGGCTCTGGCCGAGCATCGCCGCCGCGGCGGGGCTGTCCTTCATCGCTGCGAGCCGGCGGCCGTAGCCGCTGTTGCGCAGGGCGATGAGGCCCACGCCGAGAACGGCGAAGATCACCGTCACCGTCATGAGGAAGGCCGTCTCGTTCCGCAGGTCGAGTGGGCCGACCTTCAACGGCGGGATCGCGATGTTGCCGTCGGTGAACAGCGAGAACCTGATGCCGAACAGCTCGTGCTGGGCGGTGTCGCGCAGCACCATGTTCGACAGGAACACACCGAACGCCATCGTGGCCAGGGCGAGATAGAGGCCGCGCAACCGCAGGGCCGGAAGCGCAATGAGCCCGCCGATCACGGCCGTGACGGCGACGCCGAGCGCCACGCCCCACAGGTTCAGGTGGGCAGCCAGTCCGCTCCCGGAGATACCGAAGTGGAACGCCACGATCGTCGCGATGGCACCGAAAGATACCGGCGCGAGGTTCATCTCGCCCGCGTATCCGGTCAGCAGGGTCAGCGACAACGCGATGATCGCGAAGGCCATGCCGATCGTGAGGGTCGTGACCGCCGACGTCACCATGAGCAGGCGGATGGCATAGACGATGACGACGAGCGCGACCGCCCAGGCGATCGCCTTGCGCACCGACGGCACGTGGTAGCGCTCCCGGGTACGGGTGACGGCACCGCGCAACCGATCCTGCGGCAGTACGACGAGAACCACGAACAGCGCGATCATCGGCAGGGACACCCGCAGATTCGACGTCCACGTCCACGCGGTCGGGAAGTAGGCGAGCACGTATGTGGCTGCCAGGCCGAGGAACAGCGCACCGGCGAAGGTGCGCGGAATGCTGCGCAGCCGGCCGAACATCGCCGCCGCGAACGCGTCGATGACGAGCAGGGTCAGCATGTTCGCTTCGAGGGTGCCACCGTTGATCGGTGTCACGAGGACACCTGCCAGCACCGCGAGGGTCGAACCCATCATCCAGGACAGCGCGGCGAGCCGGTCGGGGTCGTGCCCGTTCAGGCGCAGCAGATCGGGATCATCGACCACACCTCGCATCGCCACTCCGACGCGGGTGCGCACGAACATGATTCGCAGTCCCACGGCGATGAGCACCGCGGCGGCGAGACAGATCAATTCGTGGTAGCGAATGGTGACGCCGAAGAGGTCGATCCTTGCCTGGTCGCCGAAGAACATCGTCATGGTGCGTGCGGTCTCCGGATGCCAGAACCAGTGCGACACCGAGACCATGCCGAGCAGGATCGACACGGTGACGACGATTTTGGTGACCTCGGCGGTGTCACGCATGCCGCGCATGATCACGACGTAGAGCAACAGGCCCGTCATCGGGCCGAGGACGCCGAGGACGAGAAGCAACGCGACGGGTGTGGGCAGCCCCCAGCCGTAGCGCAGTTGCCAGTAGGCGAACGCACCGAGCATCGCCTGTGCGCCGTGCGCGAAGTTGAAGATGCCGGACGTGTTGTAGGTGAGAACGAGGCCCGATGCAGCGATCGCGTAAACCGATCCGAGCACCAACCCCACGATCGTGAAGGTCAGAAAGGTGTCCATACGAGTACCTCTGGTCGGGGTGCCGGCGAGTGCGTGTCAGGCCTCGCCGGCACCGGGCGCTCGGATCAGACGGTCGGTCTGATGATGTTCGGGTTCAGGTATTTCGTCGCGACGCGGTCGGGTCCGAGTTCGGTGCCCCACGTGCTCGGATCGGTTGCGACGCGGTAGCGGTCGTCGCACTTGAAGGTGCCGGCCTCCGTGGGGAACGCCTGGGTGTATTCGGCGCCGGTGAGCCTCACGACGAGCCCGCAGGTTGCCGGCATGTTGTTCCCGGGATCGGTGACGGCGTGCAGCCCGCCTCCGTCCCACTCGTCGATTCGGGACAGTTCGTCGATGACGCACTGACGGGACAGGTCCGATCCGCAGGCGTCCGCAGCGGTCGCCCACAACAGGAACGAAGAGGTGGCCTGCATGCCGAGCAGCGCGGTCTTGCCGTCCTGCTCGGTGACCAGCTCGACGTACTTCTTCACGGCCGGTACGGCATCAGCGTTCTCGATCATCTGGAAGGTCATGCCGGCGTGGAGGTTGTCGAGCAGACCGCTCTCCCCGTTCCACGCCTGGGCGGCGTTGCCGTACCAGGTGGCCTCACCGAGCAGGATCGGGTCGATGCCGACCTGGTCGAGTGCCTTCACGAAGTTGAACTCGGCCGGCACCGGAGAACGGGACGTCCACAGGCCCTTGACGTCGCACTGCTTGAACTTCTCGGCGAAGGGCGCGTAACTCGACTCGCCCTCGTAGTTGAGCGTGACACCGCAGTTCTTCAGCGTGAAGCCGGCGGCCTCGGCGATGGACCGGATCTTGGTGCTCGCCGAGATGATCGTGGGCATCGTGCTGTCGATGACGTCGAACTCGCCGACCAGGTCCGGGTACATCTCGGCGATCTGGAACCACTGCGAGCCGTTCGCGTAGTCGACCGGGAACGGGACGCCCTGGTAGGTCATTGGACCGTTGGCCGCGTCGGGGGACACGGTGAAGGCGGGGACAGCGGCGAGATTGCACGCGACCCGAGTCTGCTCGGACGTCTGGTCCATGGCGAAGCCGTGACCGACCATCATGAACTCGCTCGCACACGCGTTCTGCATCACGGCGTTGGCCTGCGTCATCGCAGCGTCGTAGTGGGTACCGACGATCGTGCGACCGTTGATGCCACCCTGGGCATTGCACCAGTCGATCATCGCGGAGACGGCGTCACCGATCTCTTTGTTGAGTCCGGGACTTTTCGAGTAGCCCCGGTCGTCGCCGTATCCGATGCGGATCTCGGTATCCGACACTCCCTGGTCGGTGCTTCCTGCCGCATCCCCCGGCCCGCACGGAGACACGAGGGTTCCGAACGATTCCTCGGCCGTGGGGGCCGCCGCTGCGGCGGCTGCCGCCGGAGCGAGGGCGCCCGCCGACGGGTCGGCGCCGCGGTCCGACGCACAAGCGGACGTCGCCACTACGACGGCGAACAGACCCGCCATCGATTTCGAGGCAGCGCTGAGTTTCACGACGATGGACTCCTTGGTCTCGGTCTGGGCTGAAGCGCAATTCCGGGGCGTCGGACGGTAGGCCGGGTGTCGCGAAGGTAGCCACCCCACAGAGTGAGACCTGGGCCACTCTCACTCACCGGGACAAATCTGTGACAGTGAACACAGCGCCTAGGGTTCGATGCACTACATCACCCGAAACAGTTCTCCGATCCCCCTGTGTACGCCCTACTGCGCGACGAAACCGTGCGGGACCGAGAAAGGCGAATCCTTGACAGCACAAGCAGATCTGCAGCAGATGTTGCAGATGGTCGTTTCCCAGCTCACCGGCCCCGGTGGCCGATTCGAAATCGTCGAAGAGGACGTGCGCGGCAACCGGATGCAGGTCATGCGCAACCGCGACCGCCGCATCGGTGACCTCGTCGCCGCGTCCCGGCAATGGGGCGACCGCGACTACCTCGTGACGGCCGATCGCCGCCTCTCGTTCAGCGCGCACGCCGACGCCGTCGCCGCCCTGGCGACCGTCCTGCGCGACGAGCACGGCGTGAAGAAGGGCGACCGCGTCGCGCTTCTCGCGGCCAACTCCCCCGAATGGATCATCACCTTCTGGGCCGCTCAGTGCCTGGGTGCAATTGCAGTGGGCCTGAACTCCTGGTGGACGCCGCCCGAGATCGCGTACGGCGTGAACCTGGTGCGGCCCAAGGTGATCGTCGCCGACGCCAAACGCGCCGCGTTGCTGGCGAGAGCGGGGGTCTCCGGGTTCGATCTGCTCACCACCGAGCAGGACGTGCCCCGGATCGTGGCCGCGGCGTCCGGCGCCGAACTGCCGTCGGCGGACGTGGAGGAGGACGATCCCGCGGTCATCCTGTTCACGAGCGGTACCAGTGGGCGTCCCAAGGGGGCACTGCACTCCCACCGCAACGTGCTCGCCGTCGTCGACTATCACCGATACTCCGACGCGCTGGTTGCCGCGATGCAGCAGCGCCCCTATGACGACTCGGTGCCCAACGACAACCGGTATCTCCTGACCTCACCGTTGTTCCACATCGCGAGCCTGCACAACCTTGCGGTGCCGCGACTCGCAACGGGAAGCGCCGCTGTCATGACGGAAGGCGGGTTCGACGTCGACAAGGTCTTCACGCTCATCGAGCGCGAGAGGGTGACCAACTGGGGTGCGGTGCCGACGATGGCTTCGCGCATGCTCGAGCACGAGAACACCGACAAGTACGACCTCGGCTCGCTCACTGCGTTCGCGCTGGCTTCTGCTCCGTCCTCCCCCGAGTTCAAGCAACGCCTGCAGGCGAAGTTCCCCTTCGCGCGACAGGCTCTGGTGGACAGCTATGGGCTGACCGAGTGCAGCACCGCGATCGCCATGGCGACGGCCCCGGAAATCGAGGCCTTCCCCGGAACCCTCGGCTCCCCCATCATCACGGTGAGCATGGAGATCCGCGATCCGTTCGGCGAACGGGTGCCCGACGGCACCGAGGGTGAGATCTGCGTCCGCAGTCCCTACGTAATGCTCGGCTACTGGGAGGATCCGGCCGCAACGGACGCGGCCATCACCCCGGAGGGATGGTTGCGTACCGGCGACTACGGCGCGATCGAGAACGGACGTCTGCGGCTCACGGGCCGACGGTCCGATCTCATCCTGCGCGGCGGCGAGAACGTCTATCCCACGGAGATCGAACAGTGCCTCGACGAGCACCCCGGCGTCGTCGAGAGCGCCGTGATCGGCGTGGACCACGAGGATCTGGGACAGGAGATCGCCGCCGTCGTCGTGCTGCGACCCGGCAGCACGATCACCGAGGACGAGTTGCGAGCCTTCTGCGCCGAGCGACTGGCCTACTACAAGGTCCCTACCGTCTGGCGGATCACGCAGGATCTGCTCCCCCGCAACGCGACCGGCAAGATCGTCCGACGCTCGATCACCGTCTGACCGGCGAACCCGTCGATCACTCGCCGAGCCCGAACAGCGACGTGGCGTTGTCGCGGCACACCGCGCGGATCCACTCGCTGTCGGGCGCGACGCGCTCGAGCACCTCGAGCTGGTGCAGATAGTCGTACGGAATGTTCGGAAAATCCGTGCCGAGCAGGATCTTCCGACGCAGCGCGTCGAGACGCGGCAGCTGATCCCTCGGGAAGGGTGTGTCCTCCTCGACGAAATCGGTGAACGCCATCGTCGTGTCGAGATACACCCGCTCGTACTGTTCCGCGAGGTCGAGGAACTCGCGGTACTCGGGCAGACCCATGTGCGCGACGATCACCGTCAGCTGCGGGTACCGGCGCATGAGTTCCTGCATCGGAGCCGGACCGGTGTACGTGCCGGGCGCCGGGCCCGACCCGCAGTGCACGACGATGGGCACGCCCGAGTCCTCGAGCAGGCCCCACACGTCGTCGAGGAGCGGATCGAGCGGCGAGTAATCGCCGACCTGGATGTGGGATTTGAACACGCGCGCGCCCGCCTCGATCGCCGACGCGACGTACTCCTTCGCCTCGGCCTCCGGGTAGAAGGTGGCGGTGTGGAGACAGTCGGGGGTCCGGGCCGCGAAGTCAGCCGCCCACGAGTTGAGCCACGCCGCCATCTCCGGCTTGTGCGGGTACAGCATGGCGGTGAACCGGCGTACCCCGAAGTCGCGGAGACGCGCGACGCGTTCCTCCTCGTCGTGCCGGTAGGTGATCGGCCAGGGCCGTCCGACGAGCGGGCCTGCGGAGTCGAAGTACGCCCAGACCTTGTCCATGACCTGGCGGGGCATGAAGTGCGTGTGGACGTCGATCAGGTGATCGAGACCGTGGGTGCTCCGAAAGCGTGCGACCGACTCGACTTCGTTCATGCCGCGACCCTATCCGGCGACCCTCAGCAGGGGTGACGTGAGTAGTTGATATTCGCTCCGGGAGATCGTTGTCACATACCCCCAGCAGGACAAAGGTTTGCCTTACCAATACTATGTGAAACTTGAATTACCGATCCGCGAGCGTCTTGGCACATGTCAGCACGCCGTCCGACCCTTCCTCGGAGTCACCCGTGAAACTGAATCTCAAGCGCCTGCTCCTCGCACCGGCCCTCGCCGGGGCGCTCGTCCTGACCGCCTGCGGTGACAGCGGTATCGACAGCGCCGACGCCGAGAACGGCGCGACCGTCACCATCGAGACCAACAACGGTGAGATGGAAGTTCCTACGGACCCCGAGCGTGTGGTGGCCCTCGACAACAAGTCGTTCGAGATGCTGCGCGATTGGGGCATCACGCCCGTCGCCCTGCCGAAGACCCTCCTCCCCAACACGGGCTTCGACGAGTGGCGTGAGGACGACTCCATCCTCGATGTCGGCACGCACCGCGAGCCGAAGCTCGAACTGGTCAGCGAGGCCGAGCCGGATCTGATCATCGGTGGTTCGCGCTTCACCGAGTTCACCGGAGAACTGTCGAAGATCGCGCCGGTCGTCGACGTCTCCGCGCTGGACGATTCCGAGGGCGGCTACATCCAGGGACTGAAGGATCAGGCCCTCGCGCTCGGGCAGATCTTCGAGAAGGAAGCCGAGGCCGAGGAGATCGTCGCCGAGCTCGAGGCTGCCACCGAAGCTGCCCAGGACGCCACGAACGGTGAGAGCGTCTTCCTCGCGGTCGTCGCGGGCGGCAAGATCGACAACGGTGCAGGCCGTATCGGTCGCCTCCTCGAGGGCGTGAACCTGAAGGACGTCTTCGCCGGCGACGCCGGTGATGTCCACGGCGATTCCGGTCTCGCTCCCGAGACCATCGCGCAGGCGAACCCCGACTGGATGATCGTCCTGGACCGCGACTCCGCCACCGCCGTGCCGGGCGAGGAAGCCCCGCAGCCGGCCGCCGCGGTGATCGACGCGCAGGAAGCGTTCGCCAACACCACCTTCGCCACGAAGGACCAGATCATCTACCTGGACGGCGACTTCTACAAGCGTGAGGGCATCGAGTCCTACACCGAAGCGTTCCAGCAGATCACCGACGCGTTCGAAGCTGCGAACCAGTCGGCACAGTAAGTCCCTGTTGTTCGACGCTCCACAGCAGCCTGCCCCGACCCGAATCACGGGCCGGGGCAGGCTGCGTGTGTGAGCGCACCTTCTCCGGATCCGAGCCCCCATGACGAAGAACAAAGTGCTGCTGCCGGTGATCTCGGTGGTCGTTCTGGCACTGACCGTGGCGTCCCTGATGGTCGGCGGCTACGACATCACCCTCGAATCGCTGATCCACGACCCGGCGGCCCGCGAGATGTTCTTCATCTCCCGCGTGCCGCGAACCCTCGCCCTGATCTTCGCGGCCGTCGCGATGAGCATCTCGGGCGTGATCATGCAGTTGATCACCCAGAACAAGTTCGTCGAACCGACCACCGCGGGCACCGCGCAGTGGGCCGGTCTCGGCCTGCTGGCCACATTGATCGTCGTTCCCGACGCGTCGCCGATGGTCAAGATGGTGATCTCGGTGATCTTCGCGTTCGCGGGAACGATGGTGTTCATCGTCGTCCTGCGCCGGATCGCGCTGAAGTCGTCGATCATCGTGCCGCTCGTCGGCATCATGCTCGGTGCCGTGGTCGGCTCGATCACCACTTTCCTCGCCGGCAACTTCGACCTGCTGCAGTCGATGTCGGCGTGGCGTTCGGGTGGCTTCAGCAGCGTGGTTCGCGGCTTCTACGAACCGCTGTGGGCGGTGCTCGCCGTCGCCGTCCTCGCCTATCTCCTCGCCGACCGGTTCACCATCGCCGGTCTCGGTAGAGACCTCGCCACCAACGTGGGGCTGAAGTACGAGCAGGTCGTCTTCCTCGGCGTCATGCTCGTCGCGATCGCCACCGGCGTCACTACCGTGGTGGTGGGCTTCATCCCGTTCCTCGGCCTGATCGTCCCGAATCTCGTGTCGATGATGCTCGGCGACGACATGCACAAGAACCTGCCCTGGGTCGCCGTCATCGGCGCCGGACTACTTCTCGCGTGCGATCTCGTCGGCCGCACGATCGTCGCCCCCATGGAGATTCCCGCGTCCGTCGTCCTCGGCGTCGTCGGCGCCGTCGTCTTCATCACTCTCGTTCTGAGGCAGCGTCGTCATGTCAGTGCTTGATTCCGTACGCGCCCGGGCCGTCCCGACCGGCAAGGGTGAGCGCCGTCGCCTGTCGCCGGGAGTGCGCCTGGCCATCGTCGCCGCGATCGCCGCCGTAGCGGTCGCCTGCTATCTGTTCCTGTTCATCCGCGGCTCGTTCGACTTCACCTTCCCTCGCCGGCTCACCGTCCTGGGAGCCATGGTGGTCGCGGCGTTCGCGCACGGCATGGGGACCGTCGTGTTCCACACGGTCACCGACAACCGCATCCTCACGCCGTCCATCATCGGGTTCGATTCCCTGTACACGCTGATGCAGACGCTGACGGTCTTCTTCTTCGGAGCCACCGCGATCGCGACCTCCGAAGGCATCCCGAAGCTCGTCCTCCAGACCGGGCTCATGGTGGCACTGGCGACGCTGCTCTATCGCTGGTTGTTCTCCGGCCGTTTCGGCAGCCTGTTCCTGATGCTGCTCGTCGGCGTCGTACTCGGAATGGCGTTCGACAGTCTCTCGACGTTCATCCAGCGGGTGCTCTCCCCCACCGAGTACGACATGCTCTCGGTCGAGCTGATGGGTCGCCTGTCGTCCGTACCCGGCGACTATCTGCCCCTCGCATTCGGCATCTGCATCGTCGTGGGGGTGATCCTGTGGCGCCGTCGCCACCGTCTCGATGCGCTGCTGCTCGGCCGCGACACCGCAACCAACATCGGTGTCGCCTACAAGCGCGAGTTGACGCTGATGCTCGTCCTCATCGCGCTGCTCGTGGCGTTCGCGACCGCATTGGCCGGGCCCATGACCTTCTTCGGCTTCCTCGTCGCCACCCTCGCCTACCAGATCGCCGGTTCGTACAAGCACCAGTACGTCATGCCCATGGCGTTCCTGCTCGGCGTGATCACCCTCGCCTTCGGCCAGTTCTTCATGCAGCACGTCTTCTACGCGGGCGGGTTCCTGACGGTGATCATCGAGTTCGTCGGCGGCATCCTGTTCCTGTTCATGCTCCTGAGAAAGGGAACGCTGTGATCGAGTTCCACGACGTCTCGATGTCGTACCAGGACAAGCGGGTCCTCGGACCCGTCTCCGGCACGATCCGCGAGGGCGGCATCACCTCCCTGATCGGACCGAACGGTGCCGGCAAGTCGACGCTCATGACGATCATCGGCCGACTGCTGCAACCCACCAGCGGCACCGTCACCGTGGGCGGACTCGACGTGCATTCCACGAAGACCCGGGAGCTGGCCAAGCATCTGTCGATCCTGCGGCAGGAGAACCACATCACCGCGCGCCTGACGGTCCGCGAACTGGTCGGCTTCGGTCGATTCCCGCACTGCCAGGGCAGACTCACCGCGGAAGACGTGCGGCACGTCGACGAGGCGATGGAATTCCTCAACCTCACCGACCTCGCAGACCGCTTCCTCGACCAGCTCTCCGGCGGTCAGCGGCAGCGCACCTTCGTGGCGATGGTGCTGGCACAGGACACCAAGTACGTGCTGCTCGACGAGCCGCTCAACAACCTCGACATGAAGCACGCCGTGCTGATGATGCGTCAGCTGCGGCGGGCAGCGGACGAACTGGGCAAGACGATCGTGCTCGTCATCCACGACGTGAACATCGCCGCCGCGTACTCCGATCACATCATCGCGTTGCGCGACGGCCTGATCGTCACCAGCGGCACGTCCGACGAGATCATGCGGGACGAGATCCTCACCGACGTGTTCGATACCCCCGTGACCGTCCACGCGATCAACGGGCAACCCACCGCGGTCTACGCGCGCTGAGCGGAACTTCGCTCAGAACAAGGTCAATTCGGCGTCGTCGGCGCACTTCGGCGGCTTGTGCGCGACCACGGGCGTGCTCGGCACCTCGATCGGTCCGGGCTGCGCCGCGATCTCGCGGGCGGCCTGGCCGGCGAGCGTGTCGGCCATCTCGTTGAAGTGGTTGCCGACGTGGCCGCGCACCCAGCGGAACCGCACCGGACCGGTGCGGTCGGTGAGCTCGCGGTCGATGGCGCGCACGAGTTCGAGGTTCTTCACCGGCGCGCCGGTGGCCGTCTTCCAACCCTTGCGCTTCCATCCGGGCAGCCATTCGGAGGCGCACTTGATCGCGTACTGCGAATCGGATTCGATGATCATCGGCTCGGCGCCGGGATGCGCGCGCAGTGCCTCGAGCACCGCCCGGAGCTCGGCGATCTGATTCGTGCCCGAACGCTCACCGCCCGACGCGCTGGGCCCCTCGTGATTGACCCACGCCCACCCGATGGCGCCACCGGGATTGCGAAGGCAGGATCCGTCGGTGCTCACGATGATCATGCGCCCGACCATAGCCGCACCCTCCGACACCACGAAAGTCGGCTCGAGCGCACAGAGTCGCGAAAGTCGGCTCCAGCGCACAGAGTACGGTAGGACGGTGACCGTGTCCGACGAGCGAGGCCGTCGCATCGCGAGCGTGGCGGACGAAGCACCCCTCGACACCCGCGTGCGCGTGCCGTGGCCGGTCGACGTGGTGCGCACCCTGCGCCCGCTGCAGCGCGGGCCGTGGGATCCGTGTCATCGCGTCGTCGCCGGCGCCGTCTGGCGTACCTCCCGGATGAACACCGGTGCCGTGACGTACCGACTCACCCAGGACGGTCCGCACGGCGCGCGGTGTCTGGCGTGGGGTCCGGGCGCATCCGAGTTGGTCGATCGGCTTCCGGCGCTGCTCGGCGCCGACGACGACCCATCCGGCTTCGTACCCGAGCATCCCCTGCTCGTCGAGGCGCACCGACGCATGCCTGCCCTGCGCATCACCCGCACGGGCCGGGTGCTCGAATCCCTGGTGCCGGCCATCCTGGAACAGCGGGTGCACGGGGTGGCGGCGTTCGCGTCCTGGCGTCGTCTCGTCACGTGGTTCGGCGATCCGGCGCCCGGTCCGGCCCCGGAGGGCATGCGCGTGCCGCCCTCCGCGGCGACCTGGCGGACCGTGCCGTCCTGGGAGTTCCATCGGGCGAACGTCGACCCCGGCCGCGCACGCACTGTGGTGCGGTGCGCGCAGGTCGCCGACTCCCTCGAGCGCCTCGTGCATGAACCGGCCGCCGACGCCCGACGGAAGTTGCGGGTCGTGCCGGGGGTGGGCGTGTGGACGGCCGCGGAGGTCGCCCAGCGCGCGTTCGGCGACACCGATGCGCTTTCCGTCGGCGACTATCACCTCGCGAAGGTCGTCGGATGGGCGCTGCTCGGTAAGCCCCTCGACGATCCCGGCATGATCGAATACCTCGAACCCCTGCGCCCGCAACGCTATCGGGCGGTTCGACTGATCGTGGAGTCCGGTGGGTACGCGCAGGTTCCGAAACGCGGCCCTCGCACCCCCATCACCGACCACCGTCGGCGGTGACGGGGTCTCGATCCACAGGGCCCGTAATCGTAGACTCGGTCACATGTCCGCCACCCACGACGCGGCCGGCCCCGATCGGCTCGGACACCTCCCGAGCTATCTGATGACCCTGGCGGCGCGACACGTGCATCGCGTCGTGTTCGACCGCCTCGATTCCGCCGATGCCCGAGGTCACCACTACCGGATCCTGGCCGCCCTCGAGGTACACGGTCCGTCCAGTCAGATCGACCTCGCCCGTCGCTGCGGACTCGATCGCAGCGACGTCGCCGCCGCCGTCGACGCACTCGTCGACCGGCGTTTCGTCGAACGAGCACCCGACCCGACCGATCGGCGACGCAACATCATCACCCTCCCCCAGCGCGGGCGCCGGCGACTGTTCGATCTCGACCGGATGCTCACCTCGGCGCAGGACGAGGCGTTCGCTCCCCTCGACGCGGCCGAACGCGCACAGCTCACCGCCATGCTGACCAGAATTGTCGAGTATCACACCAGGCCTGCGCCGATTTCCGCGCAGCAGTCGTAGGCTTGTAGAGGTGCATCCGGCGGAGATCCAGCCGTGAGCACGATCTACGAAAGGACCATCGGCGTGCAGGCCAAACCTTGCCGAGAATCGCGAGTCGTCAAGACCAGCAGGGTGTTTCCCAACGACGTCAACGACCACAACACGTTGTTCGGCGGGAAGCTGATGAGCGACATCGACATGACCGCGTCGATCTCGGCGACCCGTCACAGTCGTGCCTCGGTTGTGACGGCGTCGACCGATTCCGTGGCCTTCCTCGAACCCGTCCGTCCGTCCGATTCGGTGTGCCTCGAGTCGTTCGTGACGTGGACCGGACGTAGCTCGATGGAGGTCTTCGTCAAGGTCACCGCCGAAGATCTGCGCAGCGGGGAGCGGCGCATCGCCGCCACCGCCTTCCTCACCTTCGTCGCCGTCGACGACGGCGGTCGAACCATGCAGGTCCCACCGGTGCTACCCGAATCCGACGAGGAACGCAAGCTGAACGAGTCCGGTGACGAGCGGGCGGAGCACCGCCGCATGCACCGCGCGCAGAGTCAGGAGATGGCGAAGTATCTCACCACGAGCCGGCCGTGGTAGGTGCCTTCACCCGGTGAAGGTCCGTCAACGGCCCGTCGCGAAGGCCGGCGAGCAGCCTCGTGAGGTAGATCGGGCAGTGGGACACTGCGCGGACGACATTCGCAGCATCCTCGGGTGGTATGGCGTCGAGTCGCCGGCTCGCGTTCCGGAGGATCGGTCGTTGGAGCCGTGCCCAGGCCCGCTCACCGAGCACCCGCGCCGCTGCCGCCAACGGAAACTGCGCAATGAACGACAAGCCGATACGGAACTCCCTCCATGACAAACGTTTCCGACCGCGACTCGGACTGACAGCAGCCGGCGAACGTGCACGGCCATGGCGTTCGAGTTCGAACCCGACCTGTCCACGGAGGGAGTTCCCGACGATGTGGCAGGTGCCCCAGCCCGATGCGTAGAGTTCACGCTCGATACCGTCGGCGATTCCGCGGACCCGACCTCATGCACCCTGACACGTTCCCGACGACGAGAAAGGAGCATCGTGACCGAGTATTGGAATCACAACACGGTCTTCCACTCGGAGTTGCTCGCAGCGGTTCCGCACCGTGACAGCAGCGTCCTCGATATCGGCTGCGGCGACGGACTTCTCCTTCGGAAACTCGCCACGGCAGCTGCATCGGTCACCGGCATCGATTCGGATCACTCGGCTGTCGCCCGAGCGCGCGCACGCCTTGCCGACACCCCCGACGCGCACGTCGTCGAGGGAGATGTCCTCACCTCGTCGGAACTCGATGATCGGCGCTTCGACCTGATCACGTGCGTCGCCACCCTCCATCACATGCCGCTGATCATCGCGCTCGAACGCATGCGAGAACTTCTGGCCCCGGAAGGGAGCCTGTGCATCGTGGGGCTGTCTGCCAACAAGACCGTGATCGATCGGCTCGTCGCCGGGGCCCTTGTTCTTCCCGTTCGCGTAGCGAGCACCATCCACCGCGAATCCGGCTACCCCGGCATGACGACCGAACAACCCCGCGAGTCACTCGCCGATATCCGTCGCGCGGCCGCGATGGTGCTGCCCGGAAGCCGTATCCATCGACGCTTCTACTACCGCTACACGCTGGACTGGACCAAGCCCCTCTGAGGGAATCAGTGAAATCCCGGTGATCGGCGTCGAACTGTGGAAGTATCTCGACGACTCGACGCGAAGGGGGATCGCGTGTTCGACATCGAGCTTTCGGCAGGAACGATCGAGTACGAGGACACCGGTGGCGACGGACCGATTCTCGTGTTCATCCACGGTCTACTGATGGACGGAACCGCGTGGCGAAACGTCGTGGAACAACTCCGCGGCACCTACCGCTGCATCGCGCCGACCTGGCCTCTCGGCTCGCACCGCATACCGATGCGCCCGGAGGCAGACCTCACCCTCGTCGGCATGGGCCATCTCATCGGGGAGTTCCTCGACGCTCTCGACCTGCGTGACGTCACGCTGATCCAGAACGATTGGGGCGGCGCCCAGGCCTTCTTCGCCGTGTCGAATCCCGAACGGGTCTCGCGACTCGTGCTCGCCGCGTGCGAGGCATTCGACAACTACCCTCCCGGCCCGGTGAAACGACTCCTGCCGCTGGTCAAGCTTCCGGGTGGGGTACGCCTGCTCATGGCGGTGCTCGGCACGAAGTTCGGCCGGCGTGGCCCCGGCACCTGGGGATGGATGAGCAAACGTCCGGTACCCGGCCCCGTCATGGACGCCTGGTTCCGCCCGGCCACCGTCGACCGGAACATCCGGCGTGATCTGGCCAAGTACGCACTCTCGGCCCCGCCCAAGCAACAGCTGCTCGAGATCGCTGCGAAAGCGGCGCAATTCTCCGGGCCGGTGCTGGTCGTGTGGGCCACCGAGGACCGCATGATGCCGCGCGATCACGGGCGACGCCTCGCCGAGGCCTTCCCCGACGCGCGGCTGGTCGAAATCGACGACAGCTACACCCTGCTGGCCGAAGACCAGCCCGAGAAGCTCACGGCGGCGATCGAAGAGTTCTTGACCGCCACAGCACGCTGAGACGTCCCGCATCCGGATACGACTCGGCGGTTACAGCGCCCGCGCGATGATCTGCTTCATGACCTCGTTCGCGCCGGCGTAGATCCGCTGGACGCGCGCGTCCTCGTACATCCGCGCGATGAGGTATTCGCGCATGTAGCCGTAGCCGCCGTGCAACTGCACGCACCGGTCGATGACCTCGCACTGCTTGTCGGTCAGCCAGTACTTGACCATCGCGGCATCGGACGGATCGAGTTGGCCCTTCAGGTGCTGCTCGATGCAGTGGTCGAGGAAGATGCGGCAGGTGCGGGCGATGGTTTGACACTCGGCGAGTTCGAAGGCCGTGTTCTGGAACTCGAACAGGCTGTGCCCGAACGCCTGTCGCGCCTTGGTGTAGCGGACGGTCTCCTCGACGGCCCGGTCCATCGCACCGGCGGCCTGCGCGCCGATGATCAGACGTTCCTGCACGAGCTGTGCCATGAGCTGACCGAAGCCGAGACCTTCGGATTCGCCGAGCAGGTTCGTCACGGGCACGCGCACGTCGACGAACGACAGCTCGGAGGTGTCGGCGGCGTGCTGGCCGACCTTGTCGAGCACACGGCCCACCGAGAAGCCCGGGGCGTCACGGAGATCCACGATGACCAGCGACACACCCTTGGCGCCTGCCTTCGGGTCGGTTTTGACGGCGAGGACGATGACGTCGGCCGAAGAACCGTTGGTGATGAAGGTCTTCGAGCCGTTGACGACGTAGTGGTCGCCGTCGCGCACCGCGGTGGTCTTGATCGCTTTGAGGTCCGAACCCGCGCCGGGTTCGGTCATGCCGATGGCACCGAGGATCTCGCCGGTGGCCATGCCCGGCAGCCACGTCTTCTTCTGCTCCTCGTTGCCGTATTCGAGGATGTAGTGCGCGACGATGCCGCTGTGCACGGAGTTGCCGAACGCGAGATCGCCGGAGTAGCCCTGCGCGTCGAACACCGCGAGGTCGTGCGCGAAGGTACCGCCGCCACCCCCGTATTCCTCGGGGATCGAGCAGCACAGCAGACCGAGTTTGCCGGCCTCGAGCCACACCTCACGATCGATACGACGCTGCGAATCCCACTTCTCGGCCTTGCCCATGACCTCGCGATCGAAGAACTCGCGCGCGAGATCGTAGACGGCAGAGACCTCGTCGTCGTACCAGGAGGCGACGTGCTTCTTCGGCATCGGGTTCGGATTTCCTTTTCGCAGTGTTCGGTCGGAGTGGTCAGGATCCGCGCAGTTCGCGCTTGAGGAGCTTGCCGCTCTGGTTACGCGGCAGGACGTCGGCGAAGCGAACGGCCTTGGGCACCTTGAACGGTGCGAGGCGCTGCTTGACGTGGTCGATCAAGGTGGGCTCGTCGAGCTCGTGACCGTCCTTGAGGACGACCACCGCGGTCACCGCTTCGATCCATTTCTCGTCCGGAGTACCGATCACCGCGACCTCCGCGACGGCCGAATGCGTGTAGATCGCGTCCTCGACCTCACGTGAGGCGACGAGGATGCCACCGGTGTTGATGACGTCCTTGATGCGATCGACGACGGTGATGAAGCCTTCGGCGTCGCGGGTGACGAGGTCGCCGGAGTGGAACCAGCCGTCGCGAAAGGCCTCCTCCGTCGTGGCGGGATTCTCCCAATAGCCCAGGCACAGTTGCGGTGAGCGGTACAGGATCTCACCGGGTTCACCGTCGGGGACGTCGTTGCCGTCGGCGTCGACGACGCGGGTTTCGACGAACAGCACGGCCCGGCCGCACGAGGCGGGACGCGCGTCGTGTTCCTCGGGGCGGAGGACGGTGGCGAGCGGACCGATCTCGGATTGGCCGAAACAGTTGTAGAAGCCGAGCTCCGGGTAGCGGCCGCGGAGTCGCTCGAGGACGGTGACGGGCATGATCGACGCTCCGTACTGCGCCTTGCGCAGCGACGACAGGTCGCGCTCGTCGAGGTCGGGATGGTTGGTCAGCGGCACCCACACCGTCGGGGCGAGGAACAGCGATCCGATGCGCTCCTCCTCCACCAGCCGCAGGATCTCGGCGACGTCGGGTGCGGGCAGCAGCCGCACGGTCGCACCGACCGCGAAGTACGGGATGAGGAAGACGTGCATCGCCGCGGAGTGGTAGAGCGGCATGCACACGAGCGGGTCGTCGCCGGCCGACAGGTCGAGCGCCTCGATCGACGACATGTATTCGAAGGTGAGCGCCTGGTGGGTCATCATGGCGCCCTTGGGCTTCGACGTCGTGCCCGAGGTGTAGAGGAGCTGGACGAGGTCGGTGTCGGCCACGGCGACGTCGAGCGCCGGCACGTCGCCGGTCTGCGCGACCGTCACCAGGGAGTCGTCGGCGTCGCGGAGCGGGACGACGGTCTCGGCCGGCACGTCGGCCAGGACGGCGTCGAGATTGTCGCGCAACACGGGGTCGACGAGCACGGCTTTCGCGCCCGACTGACCGAGCAGGTACGACAGTTCCTCGCCGCGCAGTGCGTAGTTGATCGGCACGTGCACCAGGCCGGCGCGGGCAGCGGCGAGATATCCGATCGCGTAGCCGTCGGAGTTGGTGCCGTAGGCGGCCACGCGGTCGCCCTTGGACAGGCCCAACGAGAGCAGGTGCGCAGCGGCACGGGTGACGGCGTCGTCGAGTTCCCGGTAGGTGAACTGCCGGTCGCCGAAGCGGAGTGCGACGCGGGCGGGATAGCGCGCGGCGGTGCGGTGGAGGATGCCGTCGACGGTGCTCTGACGCGGGTCGGGGGTCATGCAGTGAACTTTATAGGACGTCCAACCAACTAGTCCAGACCTAGCGATCGCTCGGGATCAGCGGTCCTTCCAGACCGGTGCCCGCTTCTCGAGGAAGGCCGTCATCCCCTCCTGCGCGTCGTCGATCATCGCGTTCGACGCCATCGTCTCCGCCATTGCGGCATAGGCCGTCTCTTGCGGCAGATCGATCTGCCGGTAGAACGCCTCCTTGCCGATCCGCATCGTCTCGGGGGACGACGTGGCGATCTTCAGGGCGAGCTCGGTGGTCGCGGTCTCCAGCGTCTCCGGTTCGACGACGTAGTTCACCAGGCCCCAGTCGGCGGCGGTCTGCGCGTCGATGGTGTCGCCGGTCAGCAGCATCTGCAGCGCCCGCTTGCGGCCGATCGCGCGGCTGACCGCGACCATCGGCGTCGAGCAGAACAACCCGATCCGCACACCCGGGGTACCGAAGCGAGCGTCGCCGGCAGCGACGGCGAGATCGCACGCAGCGACGAGCTGGCATCCCGCCGCGAGCGCCGTGCCCTGCACCGATGCGATCACCGGTTGAGGGATCGACTGCACGGTCCGCATCATCTCGTTGCACGTCTCGAAGATCGCGCGTTCCTCGTCGAGCGTGCGTCCGATCATCTGCCGCAGGTCGTGCCCGGCCGAGAACACCGGGCCTTCCGCGCGGACCACGATCACCTTCGTGTCGGCCGCGAGCGCCGTCAGACCGGCGATGACCTCGCGCATCGTCTCCACCGACAGCGGGTTGCGCTGCTCCGGGCGGTCGAGGGTGAGCACCCCGATACCGCTGGCCTCGTCGACAGCGATGAGCACGGGCGGGGGCAGGGTGTCGACGGCGTCGGGGCCGTCCGCAGAGCGATCCGTCACGTTCCCTTTCCTACACCACCGGCGGGTTACCGGCGCGGCATCGACGAGACGAGATCCGCGACGCGGGCGGGCGCCCGACCGAGCAGCGCCGCCGTCACGGCGCTTCCCGCGACGAAGCCGTGATCGTCGTAGAAGTCGAACATCGCCGCCAGACGCTCCCGGGTATCCGCGGGCAGGTCGCGGCCGTGGCGCTCCATCCACACCGGGACGGACACCTGCTCGATCTCCACCGACCGCCCGGCGACCGCGCACAGCTGCCGCACACTCACCGAGTCCGGTCCCCCGAGCTCGTAGGTGGCGCCGTGGTGGATGTCCGTACCCTCGACGAGGACACGGGCCGCCACCGTCGCGACGTCCGACAGGGCGACGAACGAGAACGGCGCGTCGGGGTCGTAGGGGACGTCGAGTGCATCGACCGAGCCGTCGAGGACGGATGCGAAGTTCTCCGTGTACGCGCAGGGCTGCAGAACGGTCCACCGCACCCCGGAAGCGTGCAGGATGTCCTCGCAACGCGCCTTGTCGAGGTGGTGCGGCATCGCCGGCGTGTACGGCCAGGCGACGGAGTGGTAGACGACGTGATCGACACCTGCCTCGGCCACCGCCGCGAGGAACCGTTCGAACAGCGCCGGTTCGTCGGGGTGCATGTTCGGGGCGATGAAGTAGACGCCACGGCAGCCCGACAGGGCGTCGACGAGCCCGGCACCGGTCTCGAGGTCGACAGCACGATCCCCCGCCTGCCGAGCGGTGTGCACCACTCGGCGGACGGGGGTCGTGTCTGCTGTCTCCAGCGCCGCGATGACAGCCGTTCCGGTCTTCCCCGCGGCACCGATCACTGCGAGATCGGTGCCGCGGGAGAAAGTGGCCGTCGTCGACATCAGTTGCCGATGAAGTCGTACTCGGCGAACTCGGCACCACCCGACAGGCGGGCGTAACCGGGACCGCGGTCGAAGAAGGGCTCTTCCTCGCCGCGCTCGGCGCGCATCTGCGCACGCAGCGCCTCGGTGGCCTCGACGTCGGCGACGGGCTCCTCCGCCGAGGTGTCCTTCAGGATCACGCCGTAGTCGTCGCGGGCGCCCTCGACGGACACCTTGCGCCACAGCACGTCCCGGACCACCTCGTCGATCGGACGATCGAGCGGGTCGCCCCAGCCACCGCCACCGGTGGTGCGGATGCGCACGACCTCGCCGGCCTTGATCGGCTCGGCGTCCGTGAGGGCGTCGAACTCGCGCTCGTTCGGGCCGCCGGGATCGAGGGTGACGGAGAACGGCTTGCCGGCCTTGCCGCCCTTGACGCCCCAGCAGGCGAGGATCGAACGGTCCGCGATGGACATGAAGTTCGCGTCCTTGAGCATGCGGATGTGCTTCTCGTAGCCGAGACCACCGCGGTAGCGGCCGGCCCCACCGGAATCGATTGCCAGACCCAGCTTCTCGACGATGAACGGGAAACGGCTCTCGGTGAACTCCGTGGGCAGGTTCCGCGAGTCGGGCACCACGTGGATGGTGTCCTCACCGTCGGCGTAGTGCCGGCCGCCGGAGCCGCCGCCGAGCACCTCACGCATGAGGTAGGAGTGGCCGTCGAAGTCCTCGCCGTACACACCGGTGTAGCGGATGGTCTCCTGGTCGGCGGGCATGTTGCCGTCGACCGCCTTGGCGACCACACCGGAGAGCACACCGAGCAGACGCAGGATCACGAACGTGCGAGCGTTGGTGGGAGCGGGGAAGATCGGCGTGATGAGCGTGCCCGGCTCCGGGAACCTCATCTCGATCAGCGGCACGACACCTTCGTTGACGTCCAGTTCCGCCATGCGGTCCGGGGTGTCGGCCAGGTTGCGGAGGATCGGCGCCAGCCACTTGATGAGGAAGTTGCCGTCGGCGTAGTCACCGCAGTGGTTGATCGGGCCCTTCGCCTGCGGACCGGTGCCGTTGAAGTCCAGGATCAGGCGCTCGCCGCCCTCGTCCTCCGGGGAGGTCTTGGTGAGGGTGATGCGCTGCACGTGCAGCATGGGCTCGTCCACACCGTCGTGCTCGGCGTAGTCCTCCCAGGTGTACGTGCCCACCGGGATCTTGCTGAGGATCTCGCGGCGGTAGGTCTCCGTGGTGGCGTCGAGGATCGCGTCGAAGCAGGCCTCGACGGTCTCGACACCGTAGCGTTCGAACAGTTCCGACAGTCGACGCGCACCCATGAGGCACGCCGAGCACTCGGCGTCGAGGTCGGCGGCGAGCGAATCGGGCATGCGGGAGTTGCGGGTCATGATCCGCAGCGCCGCCTCGTTGGGAACGCCCTGGTCCCACAGCTTGATCGGCGGGACCATCAGTCCCTCCTCGTACACGGTGGTCGCACCCGAGGGCATGGAGCCCGGGCAGCAACCGCCGATGTCGTCGTGGTGGCCGAAGGCCTGCACGAACGCGACCACCGAAGGCTCGGTGTCGCCGGGGCGGGTCGCGAAGACCGGGACCGTGACGCACAGGTCGGGCAGGTGCCCGATGCCGCCTTCGGAGAGGTAGACGTCGTTGTGGAAGAAGACGTCGCCGGGCTTCATCGTCTCGAGCGGGAAGTCCCGCGCCACCGGATGCACGAGCGCCGAGTACGAACGACCGGTGAGCTTGCGCAGGTTGCGGTCGTGGATGCCGGCACGGAAGTCGTGGGCGTCGCGGATCATCGGCGAGCGCGAGGTCCGGGAGATGGAGGTCTCCACCTCCATCTCGACACTGGCGAGGTAGCCGGCGACGATCTCGACCAGCACCGGATCGGGAGCGCTACCCGAAGCGTCGGTCAGCCGGAAGGGCTTGCGGGTCGTGGCCGCGGCGGGTTCGAGAGTCGCAGTCATCGGGTGGCTCCGTTCGAGTCGGACGTCTTGCTGAGGCGGATGTTGCCGAAAGTGTCGATGCGAGCGCGGAATCCGGGATGAACCGGGATGGTCGAGCTGAATTCCTCGATCACGGCGGGACCTTCGAGTTCGTCGCCGGCGCCGAGGCGGGCGCGGTCGTACACGCGGGTGGTGACCCACTCGTCGAAGTACGCCTGACGGGTGCCGGTGAGCGCGTCGTCCGCCCCCGTGCCCGGGGCGATCTCGGCGAGTTCCGGTCGCTTGATGGGGCCGATACCGCTGACGCGGAGGTTGACCCATTCCACGTGCTGGTGGGGATCGTTGCGGAAGTCGTAGCCGTAGAGCTCGCGATGGGCCTGGTGGAAGCGTTCGGCCGCCTCGTCCATCAGTTCCTGGGTGATGGGGCCGTCGCCGACCGGCACACGCACCTCGAAGGCCTGGCCGAAATAGCGCAGGTCCGCCGAGCGGGCGTACTGCCGCTGATCGGGCCCGAATCCCTCGTCCTCCAGGGCACGTTCGGCCTCGGCCGCGAGGGCGTCGAGTCCGGCCTGTAGTTCCTCGATCTCCAACCGGTCGTGGCGGCTGACGTGCGTCTGCACATAGTCGTTGCGGACATCGACGGTCAGCAGCCCGAAGGCCGAGACGTTGCCGGGCTCGAGCGGCACGAGGACGTCCTTGAGACCGAGGATGTCGATGAGGCGACAGGCCAGCAGCGACCCGGAGCCGCCGAAGGTCACCAAGGTGAAGTCGCGGACGTCGAGACCACGCTTGACGGTGATCTGGCGCAGCGCGTTGGCCTGGTTCCAGGCCGACACTTCGAGAATGCCCGTGGCGCACGCCTCGAATTCGAGGCCGAGACGGTGTGCGAGCTCCTCGACGCCCTTGCGGGCGAGTTCGGTGTCGAGCGGGATCTCACCGCCGAGCAGGTGGGGAGGGATGCGACCGAGCAGGACGTGGGCGTCGGTGATGGTCGGCTCGTTGCCACCCTTGGCGTAGCACAGGGGTCCGGGATCGGCGCCCGCCGACTGCGGGCCGACGCGCAGGGTGCCCTCGGGGGTCATCCACGCGATGGAGCCACCGCCGGCGCCGACGGTCACCACGTCGATCATGGGGATCTTGGACGGGTAGACACCCACGCGACCTTCCGTGGTGAGTGCCGGCTCGCCGCCGACGACCACGGTGACGTCCGTGGAGGTGCCGCCACCGTCGCAGGTCAGCACCTGGTCGACACCGGCGACGCCGGCAATCAGGGCCGCACCCAGGGCACCGGCTGCAGGGCCGGAGAGCACGGTCGTGATCGGCTGGTGCACGACCTCCTTCGCCGACAGCACGCCACCGTTGGACTTCATCACGTAGAACGGGATGTCGCGCTGTTCGCCCTCGGCGGAGGAGAACTCGCGGAGCCGGTTCGCGATGTTGTTGACGTAGTTGCGGATGTTGGGCTTGACCGCGGCGTCGACGAGGGTCGTGATGGACCGCTCGTACTCGCGGTACTCGCGCAGCACCTCGCTGGAGATGCTCACGGTCGCCTCCGGGTACTCCTCCATGAGGATGTCGCGGACGCGGCGCTCGTGCTCGGGGTTGGCGTAAGAGTGCATGAGGCACACGCCGACGGTGCGGATCTCGCGGTCCTTGAAGAAGCGGGCGGCGGCGCGGACGTCGTCCTCGTTCAGGGGACGAATCTCGCTGCCGTTGTAGGCGAGACGACCGCGGATGGTGCGGACACGGTCGGCCGGCACGATGCGGTCGGGCTTGACCCAGAAGTAGGAGTTGCCGTAGCCGTCGGGGACCGACTGGCGGGCGATCTCGAGGACGTGTTCGTAGCCCTCGGTGGTGATGAATCCGAGGGTGCCGACCTTGCCCTCGAGGAGCTTGTTGGTCGCGACGGTGGTGCCGTGACTGACGGCGTCGATCGCGTCGCCGGTCTCGCCGAGCTGCGCGAGGACCTTCTCGATGCCTGCGAGGAAGCCGATGGCCGGATCCTGCGGTGTCGACGGGGTCTTCGTGGTGACGATGGCGCCGGACTCGTCGTCCACCGCGACCACGTCCGTGAATGTTCCGCCGGTATCGATACCGACCCGAATCTTCCTGGATCCCATGTTTCCTCCTGGGTTCGTCTCGCCGGTGTCCCACCTGACGTCTGATGACATTCCACCCCCTGAGCGGCGGTGTTTCTTTGTCACATCTCGCCGANCCCCCGGGCCGTGATGGCCCGGGGGTGCCGTGGAGATTCGACGAGAAGGTCAGCGTCGGGCGAGGATCGCTCCCAGGGCGACGCCCGCCAGCGCGATACCGGCGCCCACTCCCGCGGACAGCAGAACGGTTGCTACCGAAGGTGTTCCGGCCGGTACCGGTGCAGCGGACGCAGCGGCCACGGGCAGCGCGGTGGTCTTCACACCCGCACCCTCGGCGACCTCGGCCACTTCGGCTCCGTTCATGCCCGCGACAACTTCGGCTTCAGCCGCACTCGGCGCCGCCGGCAGACCGTCGGCGATCACACCGTCGATGCCGTTGAAGAACACACCGGCCATCTTCTTGGCGACACCGGTGATCATCCGTTGTCCGACACCACCGACCATGCCGCCGACGACCGCGTCCGCGTCGTAGGTGAGCACGGTGCCGCCGTCGCGTTCTTCGAGACGCACCGTCACATCGGCCTTGACCGTTCCCGGGGCACCGGATCCCGATGCCGTCATCACGAACGATTCGGGGCGATTCTGCTGCGACAGAACCACTTCCCCGTCGTAGGTGCCCTTGATGGAGGCCACTCCGGCGGTGATGGACAGCTTGTAGTGGTTGTCGTTGATCTGCTCGAGCGACTGCACGCCCGGGATCGTCGCCGCGAGAACACGGCCGTCCTGCAGGCTGTCGTACACCACGTCGGGAGGTGCCTGCAGTTGCGCGGTACCGGCGATTCTCATTCGTTCTCCTTGTTTCGGGACGCCGCGTGGGTCAGACGCAGCTCGAACAACTCCGAGGGGGAAATCGGCATGCTGGTGATCGGGATACCCTCCGCGTCCTCGACGGCCGCGGCGATCACCGCCGAGGTCGGGATGACACCGGCCTCACCGGCGCCCTTCATCCCGAGGGGATTGAGTGCGGACGGGGTGACGGTGTGGTCCATCTCGAGAGAGTCGGGCATCTCCGTCACGAAGGGCATGAGGAAGTCCATGTACGACGCGTTGAGCATCTGCCCGTGCTCGTCGTAGACGATCTTCTCGTAGAGTGCGCCGCCGATGCCCTGCGCAACCGCGCCCTGCACCTGGCCTTCGACGATGCGCGGGTTGATGACGTTGCCGCAGTCGTGCACCACCGCGTACCGGAGCACCCGGATCTCGGCGGTGACGGGATCGGTCTCGACGATCGCCGCGTGGATTCCCGACGCGAACGTCGAGGTGGGCGGCGAGTAGTAGCCGGTCGCCTCCAGGCCGGGCTGCTCACCCTCGAGGACGGGCGGCACCGACATGTCGGTCTCGGCGTTCGCGAATCCCGTTGCGCGACGGGATGCGTCGTCGAAGGCGTAGCGGAGCGGGTTCGACAGTACGGCCACGACACCGAGTGGGATCGAGGTGCCCTCCGCGCCGGGTTCGGTGCCCACCACGCACACGTGCCCCTCGCGCAGTTCGAGATCGGCGACATCGGCGTGGAGGTGGTCCGCGGCGATCTTCTTCGCCTTCTCCGCCACCATCTGCGCGGCGACGTGGAATGCGGATCCGGACATCACGGCACCGCGCGAGGCGAACGTGCCGACCGCGTACCCGAATCGGCGGGTGTCGCCGGTGACGATCTCGACATCGGAGACCGGCACACCGAGATCGTCCGCGACGATCTGCGCGAAGGAGGTCTGGTGTCCCTGGCCCTGGGTGGTCAGGCCCGTGGCGGCCTTGACCTTGCCCGATGTCTCGATGAGCACGTGTGCGCCCTCGTACGGGCCCGGTCCCGTGCCCTCGACGTACGCTCCAACACCGATTCCGACGCGGCGGCCCTCGGCGCGGGCACGTTCCTTGTACTCGGCGAACTCGTCCCAGCCGATGAGCTTCTTGAGCTTGTCCATTCCGGCCTGGTAGTCGCCGGTGTCGTAGATGAGGGGACGGCCGTCCTGGAAGATCAGGTGGAAGTCGTAGGGCATCTCCTCGGGGCGGATGAAGTTGGTCTCGCGGACCTCGAGGACATCCTTGCCGAGATGCTTGGCGATGGCGTCCATCGCCCGCTCCATTGCGAACACGCCCTGGGGTCGTCCCGCGCCGCGGTAGGGCGTGACGATGACCGTGTTGGTGTACAGCGAATAGGCGTCCACCCGGAAGGCGCGCGGTTTGTAGGGGCCGAGCACCTGGGTGGAGGTGTTGAGCAGCACGATGATTCCGTACGGCAGGTACGCGCCGTTGTCGTGCCAGATCGAGAAGTCGAAGGCCAGCAGCCTGCCGTCGTCGTCGAACCCGACGGTGACCTCGTGGACCTGCCCGCGCTCGTGGGCGCTCGAGATGAAATGTTCGCGCCGGTCCTCGACCCACTTGACCTCGCTGGAGATCCCGGCCTGCCCCAGCTTGCGGGCGGCCCAGGTGACCATGACCTCCTCGGGCCACGGGTGGACGATCTTCACACCGAAACCACCACCGACGTCGGGGGCGATGCAATGGACCTTGTTGTGCGCCATGCCCAGTCGCGCGGCGATCGCAGCACGGGCGGACGTCGAGGTTTGGGTGGACGTCCAGAAGGTCAGCACCTTCTCGTCGTCGTCCCAGCGGGCGTAGACGCCCTTGCCCTCCATCGGCATCGACGCCGAACGTTCGATCTCGAGGTCGAGGGTCAACGTGTGCGGTGCCGCGGCGAGTTCCGCCTCGATGTCGCCGAACCCGTGCTGGAGGTGCGCCGCGACGTTGTCGGGCACATCCGGATGGACGACGTGCTCGGCGTTGCGTGCGGTGTCGACACCGACCACGGCCGGAAGGGCCTCGTAGGTGATGTCGATCAGCGCGCAGGCGTCCTCGGCGATGTACCGGTTGTCGGCCACGACCATCACGATCGCCTCACCGACATGGTTCACCTCGTCCTTGGCGAGCGGATATCCGTTGCGCGGAGCGGTGATCGCGGGGTGCGGGATGAGCAGTGGGAGATTCTCGGCCATCTCGGGCGAGTCGGCCTCGAGATCGTCGTAGGTGTAGATGGCGTGCACGCCCGGCAGTTCGAGAGCCGCATCGACGGCGATGTCGAGGATGCGGGCGTGCGCGTGCGGCGACCGGACGAAGGCCGCGGCGAGCGCGCCGTGCCCGAGATCGTCGAGATAGCGGCCGTTACCGCTGACGAGCCGGTTGTCCTCGACACGCGGGATGGGCTTGCCGAACGACTTGCCCGACTCGGTGGCACCACCGATGTCGGCGGGGGCGAGGTCGGTTGCCGTGCTCGTCGAGACCGAGGTGGAGACGGGCGAATCGGAGACGCTGGTCATGCTCGTCCTGCCTTTCCTCCGACCGGAGCGGTGGCGCCGCGGACCTTGGCGTCGAGCGAGGCGCGTGCCGCCTCGCTGTCGGGGCCGAGCGGTGACCCTCCGGACCGTTCGCGCTTGATCTCGGCGGCGCGCAGCACGGCCGCCCGGATGTTCTGGTAGCCCGTGCACCGGCAGAGGTTGCCGGCGATCGCATCGGTCGCCTCCTCGTGGGTGGGCGACGGGTTCTCCTCGAGGAAAGCGGCGATCGTGGTGACGAATCCCGGTGTGCAGAAACCGCATTGCAGACCGTGGCAGTCGACGAACGCCTCCTGCACGGGATGCAGGGTGCCGTCCGGTTCGACGAGCCCTTCGACCGTCGTCACCGAGCGGCCCTCGAGGCTCGCAGCGAGCACGAGGCACGACCGCACCGGCTTGCCGTCGAGCAGAACCGTGCACGCGCCGCACACACCGTGCTCGCATCCCACATGGGTCCCGGTCTGGCGGAGGTGATGACGGATCGCGTCCGATGCCAGCGTGCGCGAGGGCAGCACCACGGTCTGCGTCACGCCGTTGAGGGTGAAGGTCACGGCGACGTGGTGCTCGCCGGTCTCCGCCTGCAGCTCGTCGACCTGTTCGGCGACGGTCCGCCGCGAGGCATCGCGACCACCCTTGTGGATCGAGCTCGTCATCGACTTCCTCCCGTGTGCATCGGTACCCGTGTGTCGTCGCGGATCGCGTCCTGCGCGGCCGCGAAGCCGACACGGCCGGTCAGTGCCGCCACCAGCTGCGACCGGTAGCGGTCGGTGGCGTGGATGTCCGCCTCCGTCTCGACGGTCTCGCGTGCCTTCTCCGCGACCTGCTGCCAGAGCGGGTCGCGCTCGTCGTGCGCCGAGGCTCCGCGCAGGATGTCGGTGTAGTCGACGACCTGCCCGAGTTCTCCCGCGGAGACGTAGGTCATCCGGGCGGACGTCACCGCGCCGTCCTCGACCTCCACCTGCGCGACCACGCCGACGAGTGCGTAGTCGCCGTGGCGTCGTGCGATCTCGTCGATGGCGGTGCCGGTGCCCGGCCGCGCAGCCGGCACCGTCACGCTGGTGGCGATCTCGTCGGCCTCGAGGGTCGATTCGAGCGGCCCGGCGAACAGCTCGGCGGCGGGGATCTGCCGGACTCCGCGGACGGAGCGAACCGTGAGCGTTCCCCCGAGCAGCGACAGCACGGCCGGCATCTCCGCGGACGGATCGGCGTGGACGATCGATCCCACGGTCGTTCCGCGATTGCGGATGGTCGGGTGTGCGACCAACCGGAGCGCGCGGCCCAGCAGGGGCTGGACCTGCGCGACCGTCGAATCGGATTCGAGCGCTGTGTGGGTGGTGAGAGCGTCGAAGGTGACGCCGAGTTCCGGTGAAGCGGAGATCGCGTCGAGGCGCGGGATCGAGCCGATGTCGACGAGGTGAGCCGGTGCCGCCAGGCGCATCGACAGCAGTGGAATCAGTGACTGGCCGCCGGCGAGCACTTTGCCCTCGTGCGCGACCCCCGCGAGGATCTCGCAGGCTTCATCGATCGACCGCGGTCGGTGGTAGGTGAGTGGCGACGGTTTCATTGAACAGATCCTGCCCGCATAGTGTGATCGGCGTTTCGTGGAGAAGTGACAAAGCTCACCGGTCGACAATGTCAGATGTAATAGAGGTCACGCGAACTCCTTCAGCCTCCCGGCGCCGCTCTCCCCGTCGGGATCGGGCTCCGTCCGGACCGGTTGTCCCTGATCGGAGGGGGTATCGGGATCCTCGGGGGCGATGTCCTTGGGGGCGATGACCCGGCACAGGTGGTAGAGACCGATAACGACGATGGTGCCCAGCGCGATGCCGCTCAGCGAGAACGTGTCGGTGAACTCGAGGCTGGTGTCGCCGATGGCGATGATCAGGCCGGCCGCGACGGGCATGAGGTTGCGCGGGTCGCCGAAGTCGACGCCGTTCTCCTTCCAGATCTTGGCGCCGAGCAGGCCGATGATGCCGTAGAGGACCACGGTGATGCCGCCGAGCACGCCGCCGGGGGTCGCGGAGATGACCGCGCCGAACTTCGGGGAGAAGCCGAGGAGCATCGCGATGACACCGGCCGCGGCGTAGGCGGCCGTCGAGTACACGCGGGTCGCGGCCATGACGCCGATGTTCTCCGCGTAGGTCGTCGTCGGGGAACCGCCGACACCGGTGGCGAGGGCCGTGGCGAGACCGTCACCGGCCAGCGCGCGTCCCATCATGGGGTCGAGATCGGTCTTGGTGATCTCGGCGACCGCTTTGACGTGTCCGGCGTTCTCCGCGATCAGGGCGATGACGCCGGGCAGCACGAGCACGATGAAGGTGAGGCTGAACGACGGGGCATGGATGCCGACGACACCGGCGGCTTCGTCCGTGAACGGCGGCAGACCGAACCACGGCGCGGACGCGACGCCGTCCCAGTTCACGCGGAAGTGTTCGGTGACGGCGTCGGCACCGGCGTCGTAGGAGGTGATCGGTCCGCTGATCCGGTCGAGGATCCACGACAGTGCGTAGCCGAACAGCAATGCCAGGAAGATGGCGACGCGGCCGAGGAAGCCGCGCAGCACGACACTGCCCACGATCAGCGCGATCATCACCGTCAGCGCGACCCACTGATCCTGCGGCCAGTAGGTACCGGCCACCACCGGCGCCAGGTTGAAGCCGATGAGCATGACCACCGCGCCGGTGACGACCGGCGGCAGGATCTTGAAGACCAGCGAGCCGCCGAGGAAGTGGATCACCACACCGATCGCGGCGAGCACGAGCCCGGAGACCATGATCGCACCGGTGACCTCCGACGGCGAGCCGCCCTGGGCGTAGATCGCGGCGATGCCGCCGACGAAGGCCGCGGAGGTACCGAGATAGCTGGGGATCCGGCCCTTGACGACAGCGAGGAAGAACAGGGTGCAGAAGCCCGAAAGCATGACTGCGAGTTGCGGGTTGAGTCCCATGATGATGGGGAAGACGAAGGTGGCGCCGAACATCGACACCACGTGCTGGCCGCCCAGGCCGATGGTGCGGCCCCAACTCAGGCGCTCCATCGGCGCCACGACCTGTCCCGGTTCTATGTTCTTGCCGTCTCCGTGCACTGTCCAGATGGGCATATCGGACCTTTCAGCAGAGTGTGGGTGCCGATAGCGTTCACGTGGATCGTTACGCCTGTGTTGCCGATCACACGTGTACTTCGGTAGCCGCAAACGCTAACGGAGCAGCTCCGGCCCGGCGTGGGAGGAATCTGCCAGGAGCGACCTTCCGAAATTGGCAAGATCGGTGGTTGATCGTCAGGAATCGATCCCGCGCATCGCGATGATCTTGAGGGCGAGCGAAAGGTCCAGCCGCAGTTCGGGCTGCTCGGTGAAGGGACCGAGGATCTTTTCGAGTTTCGCCACACGATAGCGCAGAGTGTTGTAATGAAAATGTAACTGGCGCGCGGCTTCTGCGATGTTGATGTTGGTGGCGAGGAGCACCTCGAGGGTACGGCACATGTCCTGCGCCTCGGCCGTGCCGTCGGTCAGTTCCTTGAGCGTCTCGCGCGCGAACGACTCGAGTTCCTCGGTGTCCTCGACGAGGCTCAGCAACCGGTACACACCCAGATCGTCGAAATGGGTCACCGCCCACGGCCCGGAGATCTTGCGCCCCACTTCGAGTGCCGTGCGCGCCTGGGCGTAGAGCACCGGCAGGTCGTCGGTGGACGACGACGCACGCGAGACCCCCACACCGAACGGGCGACGTCCTCCCCCACCGGCTCCGCGCACCTGGGCGACGAGTTCGTGCACGAGGGTCATCGTGTCGCTGCCCTCACCCATGAGCACGACGGTCTCGGTCGCCAGGGCCGTGACGGACGCTCCGGAATCGCGGCCGGCGAGCGCACCCGCGAACGCGCGGGCCTGCCGTTCCACGACGGGCAGTCGCGCCGGTGCCGCCGAGGAATCGTCGTCCACGCGATCGGGTTCGACGGCGACCACCACCACCGGGCGGTCGAGATTCCAGCCGAACATCTGGGCGTGCACGATCACCTGTTCGGGTTCCCCGGCGCGGCCGCGCAACAGGTCCCGGACGAAGTTGGCCCGGTGCTTCTCCTCGACCGCCGACACTGCGAGTTCACGACTGACGACGAGCGCACACACCGTCGCCGCCTGCTCCACGAGATACAGATCCGGCGCGGAGAGATCGCGTGCGGGACAGAAGAACACGAGCCGGCCGTGGTCTATGCCATTGGCGGAGATCGCGGCGATCGCCACGTACTCGTTGCCGAATCGGTGCAGACCGAGCCCGCCCTCGATCGAATCGGTCCGCACCCGGCCAGTCGCGTCGACAGCCGCCGTCGAGGACAGCCAGGCGAAATCGGACTCTTTTCCGGCCCTGTAGGTCTGGCGTCCGTCGGGCGTGGTGATCAGAACCGCCCCGCCGAGCCGGCGCGAGATGCCTTCGGCGAGCGCCCTGTGCCCACCACCCGCCATGACGATCTCGAGCAGCCCGCGACGGAGGTGATCCGCCTCGAAGACCGCTTCCACCTGAGCGACAGCCATGTCGCGGAGATCCCGCGCGAGACGGTGATCCGCGACGACCTCCTCCGGCGTCGTCAGCACAGGGAGGGGAACGTCGTCCGTGAGACCCTGCGGCAGCGGGTGTCCGGTGTCGAGTCGGACCACCAGAGCCGAGACCTCGCTCCGGTCCAGCCGCGCCAGGAAGTCGGCGATCGGCACGGCGAGTCGCGCGAGCACGGTGGTGGAGGTGACGAGCAGCAGTCCCGGACGCAACCAGGGACCGATCTCGGGGAGCATCATCACCGCGACCCCGGTGACGGCTCGCGCCGTGGAGACGTCACCGGCGATCACCGTCGGTGCGACGAGGAAGCCCGAGGAGACGACGTCCGTGAGCGGGCAGGGTTCGAATGCGACCGCTGCGCTGTCCTCCGGATCCGCTGCGCTGCGATCCGGTTCGGCTGCGCTGGGCCCCGGTTTCTCAGCCTTGCGCACCGTCACAGCAATACCCGTCCACCTGCCAGTCGTTCACCCCTGCGTGGGAGACACGTGACATTAGAGGGCTGTGGCAACACCGTCAATCGCAGGCGGACAAGCCGCAGGTCGGGCAGCACGTCCCGCCGGGACCCGGTGGATGGGTCCGCGCAGTGTCGCGAGGCTGCGTCCGGTGGCACCGCGCGTGCTCACGAGGACCTCGGCGAAGATCGACACGGCCGTTTCCTCCGGGGTGCGCGCCCCGAGGTCGAGTCCGATCGGCGAGTGCAGCCGTCCCAGTTCGTCGGCGGACAGACCGGCCTCGCGCAACAGGGCGACCCGGCGCTCGTGCGTGGAGCGGCTGCCCATCGCCCCGATGTATCCGGCCTCGCAGCGGAGGGCCCGTTCGAGCAGTGGGATGTCGAACTTCTCGTCGTGGGTGAGCACCGCGACGACCGTGGTGGGGTCGATCGGCGCCGACTCGAGGAAGACGTGCGGCCACGCCACCACGACCTCGTCGGCGTCGGGGAATCGGGCGGGCGTCGCGAAGACGGGCCGGGCGTCGATCACCGTCACGCGGTAACCGGCAAACTTCCCCAGCGTGCACAGGGCGGACGCGAAGTCGATGGCACCGAAGACGTACATCCTCGGTCGCGGCGCGAAGATCGCCACGATCTGCGCACGCCCCTCGTCGACATAGACCTCCGAATCGCCGTAGGACAGGCGCAGGCGCACCTCGTCCCCGACGTCGGTGCCGTCGTCCCCGTCGAGGGTGACCACACGATGGTCGGCGGACTCCCGATCGGTAACGACGGCGACCGGCTCTCCAGCCCCGATCCGCCGTGCCACCTCGGGGAACTCGGGATAGGTCGCGGCATCGACCCGCTGCACGAACACCTCGATGGTGCCGCCGCAGGTCAGACCCACTCCGAAGGCGTCGTCGTCAGTGACGCGGAAGACCTCGGTCCGTGCACGCCCGTCGGCGAGCACGTCACCCGCGATGTCGTACAGCGCGCCTTCGATGCACCCTCCCGAGACACTGCCCACCACCTCGCCCGACCGCGAGACGGCCATCGCGGCGCCGGGTTCGCGCGGCGACGACTTCCAGGTGCGCACGACGGTTGCGAGCGCGAACGTCTCACCGTCGTCGAACCATCGCGACAGCTCGTCGAGAATGTCCCGCACAGCGGTCTCCTTACCGGTGTGTCACAGACGCGCGGCGACGGCCAGCGCGACGTGGTCGTGGAAGGGGCGCGCGACGACCTGCACGCCGATGGGCATGCCGTCACTCGTCCGCCCGACAGGGACGACGACGGACGGGAGGCCGGTGACGCTGATCGTGCGGCAGCTCGCCAGTGCCTCCTGCCAGGTGAGCAGCCGGTCGCCGACAGCGAAACGATCGTCGCTGAGCGGAGGCGCCCCGATGGACGCGACCGGCAGCACCAGCACGTCGCCCATCTCGTCGAGCAGGCGATGGATCAGCGCGGTGCGCCACGCCCAGAGGCCCTCCACCTCCCGATGTTCGGCGCGACCGGCCGTGGACAGCAGGTCGCGGATGACAGCACCGAAGCGGTCGGTCCTCGCCAGCGCGTCGATGTCGGCGTGGGTCTGGGTGGCCCTCAGCCGCCCGAACAACTCGTTCCCCTCTACCAGGGCCGACCCGCGGTATTCACGGGCACCGAGGCGCCGCGCGCTCTCGCGGACGACGTCCTCGATCTCTTCGTCGACGGGCACGGTGCCCTCCCCGGGCGCCCAGGTGATCGTCAGCGTGTCGACGTCGACGGTCGCCGGGTCGGTCCACGCGACGTGCGGTTCGGAGATCATGCGCAGGGCGAGGACGAGGTCGTCGAGGTTCCGTGTCATGGGCCCGACGGTCTGCAGCGCGCCGTGCACCGTCGTCGGATTGGCACGTACATGATCGCCGACGAGCACCCCCGGGTACTGGCCGTCCGCGGACACCCGGCCGACGGTGGGGCGGATCGAGCACAGGCCGGTGCAGTGCGCGGGCCAGCGCACGGACCCG
Organism: Rhodococcus sp. Chr-9; assembly: GCF_000801125.1. Lineage (NCBI taxonomy): Bacteria > Bacillati > Actinomycetota > Actinomycetes > Mycobacteriales > Nocardiaceae > Rhodococcus > Rhodococcus sp. Chr-9. The sequence continues at coordinate 19,828 of NZ_JTIZ01000110.1, read as the reverse complement.
CCGAAATCGGTGCCCAATCCGAGGACGCTCATGCCCGACGCGATCGACGCGGCTTCGCCCCCGCTGGATCCGCCGGGTGAGCGCGGCGACTCGGGGCTGCCGAGCGGGTTCACGGCCGGTCCGAACATCTCGTTGTCCGTGAGCCCGGAGGTCCCGAATTCGGGCGTGTTGGTCTTGCCGACGAGGATCGCGCCGGCCGCCTTCATCGCGGCGACGGCCGGTGCATCGACGACGGGGACGTTGTCGGCCAGCGCCCTCGAGGCGGCCGTCGTGCGCACGCCTGCGGTGGCGATGAGGTCCTTGACGGTGAACGGCACCCCGGCGAGCGGACCGGCCACCTCGCCGCGGTCGAGGCGTCGGTCGAGGGCGTCGGCCTCGGCGAGGGCACTCTCCGCCGCGACGGTGACGATCGCGTTGAGGCGCGTGTTCTGCTCGGCGATCAGGGCGAGATGGTCCTCGACGACCCGACGGGCGGTGACCTCGCGGTTGCGGACCACGGCGGCGATCGACCGCGCGTCGGCGCCGGTCCACGTGCCGGTGCGCTCGGTGTCGAGCGTCGGGGATCGACCGTCTACCGCCACTGGCCCTCCTTGGTCTGCGTTCGACGAGAACGCTATGGCCGGCTCCGGGGCCCTCCTACGTCCACACTCCACAGGAAGCCGGTCGCCGCGGTGTGAAGAGTTGATACTTTCCCGCCGGAACGGGCCTGAGAGGATCGGGGAATGATTCCGTCCTGGGCTCGTCTCGCGTTCGCCGTATTCGCGGTGAGCTGGGGCGCCAATCAGTTCGCTCCGATGCAGCTCGTCTACCGCGACCACCTGGGACTCGGCAGCGACTCGTTCACCGCCATGCTCGGCTCCTACATCGTCGGGTTGATCCCCGCCCTGCTCTACTTCGGGCGCGTGGCCGACCGGATCGGGCGTCGTCCGGTGATCCGGGCGATGATCCCGGTGAGCATCGTGTCGTCGATCGTCCTGCTTCTCGGCGCCGATATCCCGGCGTTGCTGTATCTCGGCCGGGTCCTCGCCGGATCGGCATCCGGGATGGCGTTCGGAGCCGGCACCGCGTGGATGAAGGAACTGAGCGAAGGTCCAGGTGTGGGAGCGCGCCGAGCCGCCGTCTCACTGTCGGCGGGATTCGGCAGCGGCGCCCTGTTCGCCGGTCTCATCGCGCAGTGGCTGCCCGCCCCCGACCGTCTGCCCTATCTCGTGCACATCGCTCTGATGGTGGTCGCGCTGGTACTGGTGTGGACCGTCCCCGACGCCCACCGGCCCCGCACCGTGCAGGGCTCGTGGCGCCTGTCGACGCTGTCGTCCCCGCGCTTCCGCTGGGGTGTCGTGCCGTGGGCCCCGTGGGTCTTCGGATGCGCGACCGTCTCGTTCGCCACGATGCCGCCGATCGTCTCGGGCCGCGTGGACAGCGTGGCCGTCGCGTTCACCGGCGTGGTCGCCGCCCTGACCCTGCTCACCGGTGCGTTGATCCAGCCCGTGGCCCGGCGCATCACCCGGCACGGTGAGGACCGTGGCGTCTGGACGGGGGTGGGTCTCGGTGTGCTGGGCTTCGTGACCGCCGGCGTCGCAGTGCTCGTCGACGGCCCGGTATCGGTGCTTGCCGTCCTCGTCACCGCCGTCCTTCTCGGCGGGGGTTACGGCATGCTGCTCGTCTCCGGTCTCGTCACCGTCGAGCACATCGCTCCGCCGGACGAGCTGGCGCAGACCGTCGCCGTCTTCTACTGCCTGATCTATCTGGGTTTCGCGGTGCCCTTCGTCATCTCGCTCGCCGCACCCCACGTCGGGTTCGTCGCATGCTTCGCGGTCGCCGTGGCACTGCTCGTGCTCGCGCTCGTCCCCCGGAAGTTGCTCGCCGATCAGGAAGCGACCCTCGTCGGCTCGCGCTGAGCGAGGCCGACGGGGTCCAGGCCGACGGGGTCCAGGGCGCGCACGTGCCCGAGCAGATCCGACAGCGCACCGGCGACCTCCTGGGGACGGTCGGCGAGCACGCGGTGACCGGCACCGACGAACCGCACGAGGTTCGCGTGCGGCAGCCGCGCCGTCATCATCTCCGACAACGACAAGGGCACGAAGACGTCCTCCGTGCCCGCCGCGACGACCACCGGCACTCTGGCGAGCACATCGAGGGCGGCGGACTCGTCGAGCACCGCGAAGTCGGCCAGCAGTCGCGACCAGGTGACGACGGAGGTCTCGTTCGACAGCGCCGATCCGACCACCCGCAGCCACGATTCCTCCGTGCGCCTGCGTGCGGCAACCGTGCACACCCGGCCCCCGGCGCGTTTCGACAACTCCATGACGCGCGGTGCACGCGACACCGCCCGGTGCACGATGGAGGCGGCCGGATGCCGCAGATAGCGTCCGATACCGCCGTCCGCGAGCCCCGATGCTGCGGTGGCGAACAGGCCGACACCCACGATGCGGTCGCCGACGGCGTCAGGGTGACGACGGACGTAGGACAGTGCGACCATGCCGCCCATCGAATATCCCGCCAGCACCACCGGTCCGTCCGGCGCGAGGGTCCGGAGCACCGCGTCGAGGTCGTCGGCCATCCCGGAGACCGTGCACGCCGTGACGTCGCCGGTCCCGGAACGACCGTGTCCTCGCTGGTCGTAGCGGACGATGCGCAGACCCGGCAGGTCCACCGATTCGCAGACGGCATCCCAGCTCGCGGCGTCCTGGCAGTGGCCGTGCAGGCACACGAGGGTCAGACCCGCATCCCGCGATCCGGTCACCGTGGTGGCCAACGGCACTCCGTCGTCGGCAACCACGGTCACACGAGCGATCGTGTTCGGGTCCGTACTCGACGTCGGCTCGGCCATCTCGCCTCCTGCACAGCGCATCTGCAGGAGTTGTCGCGTCGCCCTCGGGTGCCGTTAACCGCCGACATCGAATCGTGACGTCCGGTCGTCAGCGCGGGGCGAGCGCCCGGATCATCGGTGCGGGATCGCCCGAGGGCACCAGGGCGATGGCCGGGGTGGTCACACCTGCCTCGACGTAGCGCTCCACATGCTCGCGGCAGGCCTCGGGTTCGCCGTGGATCACGAGGGCGTCCACGACGTGGTCCGGGATCGCTTCGAGGGCGGCCTTGCGGTCGCCTTCCGCCCACGCCTTCCACATGCCGGCGAAATCGTCCGAACGGCCGAGGAATTCGTGGAAGGCCCGATAGACGGGGACGTTCATGTAGGCGGCGATCATGCGGCGGCCGATGGCGCGGGCGGTCTCGGTGTCGAAGCCGGGGAGCACGAAGATCCGCGCGACGATCTCCTTGTTCTCGCCGCCCTCGTGGACGTAGGGCGCCACGGTGCGGACGTCGTCGGCGGACAGCCAGTTGATGATGGCGCCGTCGGCCTCACGCCCGGCCAGACGCAGCATGCCCGGGCGCAGTGCCGCCAGCAGCACCGGCGGCGCCGGGTCGGGTACGACGCCGGCCCGGAAGCCGTCGACGGCGAAGGTGTCGTACTTCTCGGAGACCTTTTCCCCCGCCAGCGCCGCACGCAGGAACCGCAGGGTGTCACGGGCACGCTTGAACGGTTCCTCGAAGGGGATGCCGTTCCACTTCTCCACGATGACGTCGGAGGAGGTGCCCACCCCGAGCACGAAGCGGCCGGGTGCGGCGGCGGCGAGGCTCGCGGCCGACATGGCCAGCGTCGCGGGGCCGCGAGTGTAGACGGGGACGATCGCGGTACCCAGGCGCAGGCCGGGAGCCCACACGCTCGCGAGGGTCAGCGGGGTGAACGCATCGGCAGCGCCGGCCTCGGACGACCACACGTCCGTGTACCCGAGATCGGGGAGCTCTTCGATGATGCGTCGCTGGTCGGGCAGGGGGATGCCGTCGAGCGGGACGGTCAGGCCCCATCGTCGTGTCGTGTTCTCCGTCATGACCGTCACCCTAGCCACACTGTGGTTCAGGTCATATCCGGGCGTGTCCCGCCCCGGGCGATCGAGCCCGCCCCGCGCCCACTCCGGTCCTCGGTGTCCGGTCAGCTGTGTCCAGACTCTGTCCGAAGGTGCGCAAAGGAAGTCACGACGACCGCATCAGCCGATCGGTGCATTGAGGCTAAATCCTGTTGACGGCGCTCGGAAGTCGGACAGCTCCGACCACGCTGATGCCGTCCCGACGGAGGTCCGCGATCTGGATCCGCTAGTCTTCGGGCAGACAGAGGGAACTGATCTCGCGGACGACGAGGCGGTCGAGTGGGGCGACGGTCGTGATCGATCTGCCGTCCCACTCGAGGATTTAGCCGTCGGCCCAACTCCCCGGCGGCAGGTCGGGCTCCAACCTGTCGAGCGACGGTGCGTACGCCCTATCGGCGGGCACACAGCTCGAGGAATCGTCGGGGTTTGGCAGACAGTGGGCGCCGCCCCGCGCCCTATTGACATCTCGAGTCGACGGCACAGCCTCCAGATGTGTAGGTGCGTGTCGCACACGATGGAGTGCGACCACCTCGGGGCCAGCTGCTCACTTTTCGACCGGACCCAACAACGAAGCTCAGGGATGCTCCCCGAATCATCCCTGACACGTCTCATTTCCGGTGCAGCCGAAAATGTCCCGACGATTCACCCTTTCCGTTCGGCTATCCCGAACAGTGCGACGCACAGCCGACGATTCCGACCATCCTCGTGACATCAGACACAAACCGACGCGGTTCGGTGAAGTTGGGAAGCCGGATCCTGCGGGCTCATGCCCGACGCTATTCGTGTGCGCGCCGCCACCCGCCGGCCGCCACACCACCTCTCACTCCGCCGCAGGTGACGAAGGAGAACGACGCATGAGTGACCGCCGCGACCGGTTCGATATCCAATCTCTGGCGCACGCGAAACCACTGAGCCTCCAACCCCGGGGAACTGAGATCGTCTTTACGCGGTTTCTAGGCGTGGACGGGGCCCCATAGTGAGGTCCGAGCAGCTTGTCTGCGCTGCTACGAAGATCCGCGCCAGTGACGTCCGAGGATGAACGAGGCCCCTGACATACGACTCGACCGTGCAGCACTTCGTACCAGCTCTCTCGACGCTCTCGAGCGCAGCACACGCTAGCGATCAGGCCCCATCAGACATCCCGATAATCGGCACACCCAACTGACGTTTGTCGCGGCCAGCTCACACAGACATTTACCAGCGCTTCGCTGACCCGACGATCACCTCCGCCTGGCCAACCGAAGCAGCTCACAGCCGCCTCAGCCCGCCTCCCGGCTCAAAGCACCCGAAATCAGAAGGAGCATGATGACTTCCACCCGCAGCTTCATCGACGAAATCACCATCGAGGAGCTCGAGGCCGATCCATACCCGTTCTACGAGCGCCTCCGCAAAGAGGCACCCATTGCCTACGTTCCCGCCCTCGGCATGCACATCGTCTCGACGAAAGAACTGTGTGCTGAGATCTCCAAAGACGACACAACCTGGCCTGCGGTGATCTCCGCTGCCGGCGGCCGCACCTTCGGCCCTCAGGCATTGCTGAATACCAACGGAGACGAGCACCGCAATCTGAGGGACATGGTCGAACCACACCTGCAGCCCTCAGCCGTCGACAAGTACATCGACGATCTCGTCCGACCGTTTGCGCGACAGCGCATTGCCGAGTTCGAGAACGACGGGCACGCGGATATCGTCGCCGCCTACTGCGAGCCGGTGAGTGTCCGCGCACTGGGCGACCTGCTCGGTCTCGGGGATGTCAGCACCGAAAAACTGCGCGAGTGGTTCCACAATCTGAGCGTGTCGTTCACCAATGCGGCAGTCGACGAAAACGGTGAGTTCGCCAACCCCGAAGGGTTCGCCCCCGGCGACCGCGCCAAAGCGGAAATCATCGCGCATGTCGACCCGAAGATCGACAAATGGATCGTCGAACCGGACCATTCAGCCATCTCGCACTGGCTGCACGACGGGATGCCGGAGGGCCAGACCCGCAGTCGCGACGTCATCTACCCCAACCTGTATGTCTTCCTGCTCGGAGCAATGCAGGAGCCCGGTCATGCCATGGCCACGACCTTGGCCGGACTGTTCAGCCGACCGGACCAGCTCGAACGTGTCATCGACGATCCGACTCTGATCCCCCGCGCCGCATCCGAGGGCATGCGCTGGGTTGCCCCGATCTGGTCCGCCGCGGTCAAGCGCGCCGCGAGAGAAGTTACCGTGGGCGGGGTCACGCTTCCTGAGGGTTCAATCGTGATGCTGTCGTACGGTTCGGCCAATCAGGACGAAAACGCGTACAACGCCCCCACCGAATACGACCTCGATCGTGCCCTGGTGCCGAACATGACCTTCGGCGGCGGAAAACACGCATGCGCCGGAACCTATTTCGCCAATGCAGTCGTCCGAATCGGACTCGAAGAATTGCTCGAGGCAATTCCGAACATCGAACGAGACGAAACCCACGAGGTGGACTTTTGGGGATGGGGTTTCCGCGGCCCCAAGCAGCTGTTTGTCGAATGGGAAGTGTAGGCGACCTCGACCTCACCCCTCCTGAATCATCTGCACAGATACGGCGAGCATCGGGAACACCCGAGGTTATCGATATTGAATTGGAGCGCTACCGGAAATGTCTGATCAATATTTGGTCCGTATAGAGGGAAAGAACACGGACATTGCCGTTGAAGAAACCCAATCCATTCTCGATGCTGCCCTGCGGGCCAACGAGTGGCTGCCCCACTCGTGCACTCAGGGAACCTGCGGGACATGCAAACTCAAGGTGCTGCGCGGTGAGGTCGACCACCGCCAGACTCCGGAGTACACCCTGACCGTCGAGGAAAGGGCCGAAGGACTGGCTCTGGGGTGTATGGCCACTCCCCGCTCGGACTTGACCGTCGAGCCGCTCGGCAACGTCAGCGATGACGGCGTGCCTCGTCATCCTCTACGCGACTATGAAGGCACCGTCGTCGTGTTGGACGACATCGCTGCCAACACGCGCAGACTGGTGATCGAGTTGGACACTCCGATGCAGTTCAATGCCGGTCAGTACGCCGAACTCATCGTTCCTGAGCACGCAGGGGCGCGGCAGTACTCGATGGCTAATCCTCCGACCGAGACTCGGCGGCTGGAATTTCACATCAAGCTCACCGCGGGCGGGTTGTCGACCGATGGGTGGATCTTCCGCTCAATGACGCTCGGGGAACGAGTCTCGCTGCGCGGCCCCCTCGGGCAGTTCAATCTCGTCGCGAAACAGGATGAACCGGCGATCTTGATCGGCGGTGGGACGGGGTTGGCTCCACTGAAATCGATCGTCCAACACGCCCTCGTCGAGGACCTCGTCCCAGAACTGTTCCTCTACCACGGCGGCCGCCGGCGGGAAGACCTCTACGATGTCGAATTCTTCCGCGATCTCGAACACCGGCACCCGCATTTCCACTACCGACCCGTTCTCAGCGAGGAGCAGTGGGAAGGGGCAACCGGGCTGGTCACCGATGTCGTGGTCAGCGACTTTCCCTCGTGCAAGGGGATGAGCGCATTCCTTTGCGGCCCACCCGCGATGGTCGATGCGGCGGTCAAGGCACTCAAGCGCAGGCGTATAGCTCCTCGATTGATCTTCCGCGAGGAGTTCGCCATCACGCCCGCAACCAGCACAGCGCCGGCAGTGCTCTGACCTTCAGGATCCACCACGACAAGAGTCTGGGGCAGCGCGTATGTACTCGCTGCCCCAGACTTTGTTCGTTGCCAGTTCATTCGCCCGGGGACGTAACCCGCAGATCTTCCGCAAAGCTGGACCCGAAGGCCGTTCTGTAACCCCGCCCCCGTGAACCGCCGAGCATGCAAGAACCCCAATTGCGCGACTTCAGTGACGTCGGCGGATGCACGGTCCTGCGCGGTTAGGCGTCACCGTATCCAGCTCGCGTCCTCGGATGTTCCGAGTCCCGATTTATCGAGCATGGCAAGTGGCGGGAAATATTGCCTTCAGCCCGAGTAATCCGAGGAGGCTGGCTCGCCCGGCAGCTCGCTCTGCGCTCTGCTGCAGTTCACCAACGGCATCGGTCCATCAGTCTTGACCACCGTGTTCACAGGGAATCGCCCCCCGAACCAGGGGCGGCCATCACCTCGGCCTTCGTCACAATCCTTGGTATCGCGACTGCCGGCCTTTTTCGCATTCCTACCCCTGCCCGCCACAGCTCTAGGCGAGCACAAGCATCTCGTACAGGCCAGTTCTACTGTGCACCAGAGCAATGCACCATCGAATTCGACAGTATGTCTTCACAACTGATGCGGGATACCCACACGAGACATCCTCTCGAGGTCGAGAGCAGACTCGACAGCCTCGATATCAACGGCCTCCATAGGGCGACCGGTCAGCGCTTGCAGCACTACCTCGAGATCGCGTGCGGTCACCGATTCGGTCGTCGAATCTGATACTCGATAACGAATGGGATATTCCATGACATCTCCTGACAGGATAGGGAGACAAGACATCTGGTAGCACTGCTCAACGGACCCAGCTGGGCTGCGACGGTATCCCTGCGAACTTCGCCATCAGCGCCAGCATCCCTTCCCAGGTTGGAGTTGACGCTCAATGCCGTCATCCCGAACCGACACCGATTTCCTTCACAGCAGAGGAAGAACTCGACCGCCCCGGACCTCATTCGAGACCACCCGCCGATGGACATCGCCCCTCAGTCCGTCGATTCGACTACACCAACGGCAATTCTGTATGGGAAGCGCTCCTGTACACACAAAGGTCTCCGATGTGGAGAGTTGTTCAACTCGCTGTCCACATCGGAGACCTCAGGCTCTCAACAACAATCACACGATTGCGGTTGAGCGGGTGCACGATCCCAATCAGGCGGGCGAACCGGAAACCGCCCGCGAGTGGTCGATGTCGTCCGGGATGGCCTGCTCGGCAGCAGCCACATCCGGATCCTCGATCGGCGCGCCGGGACCGAAGTGGGCGAACTTCTCGATGTGCTGATCCAGCGCGAGCGGATTGGGAGTGCCATACGTAAAGTACGTTTCCCACGGCAGCTTCGCACCGCCAACAGCGAGACCGGTATCGATGTCGGACATCTGCCAGGTCTTGGTCTCAGCGTCAGGATCCAGATGCAGATAGCCGGCTTCACCGAACAGCTCGATACGGTTTCCACCGGGCTCGAACACGTACAGGAACTGCCCCTGGGTGATGCCGTGCTTATCCGGACCAGCCTCGATCTGGATGTCATAGTCACGGAACATCTCGACCGCGTCGGCCAGGTGCTGTCCGGTGCCGTAGTAGAACGCCACGTGATGAAGCTTGCCGTTCCCACCGGTCATGTCGCGCATACAGGCAACTTCGTGACCGAGCAGGTTCGAGCTCATCCACGCCCCGATTTCGACGTTGCCGTCGACGACACGTTCAGTGGTCCGGAACCCGAGGTGCTGCTCGAACGATTCCTTGAGCGCGGTGACATTCGACGCCATCAGGTTGAGGTGATCGATGCGCTTGACCGGAATACCCGACAGCGGCTTCTTGGAAGGACGCGAAAGGATCTTGCTCTGCAGTGCCGTCGGGGCGACGTACTTCTCGACCTCCCACAACAACTGCAGGTTGTGTCCATCCGGGGACTGGAACTCGAAGGTCTTGCCGTAACCGAACTGGTCCTCGCTCCACTTACCGTCGACGTTGCCCTGCTCGAGCGATGCCACCCGACGTTCGAGTGCTTCCGGAGAGCTCGCGCGCAGCGCGGCGTGACCCATTCCTGCCTCGGGTGCCTCGGTGACCTTCAAGCTCCACTGGTACGGATCCTCGTAGCCTCGAAGGTATACGGACTGACCCTCCCGATGAGTGACATACATGCCGAGGAACTTGGTGAAGAAGTCGAGCGTCTCCTGCGGCTTGGGAGTGAACAGTTCGGTGCGAGCGAGATGCGCGATATCGAATCGAGCAGTGAGTTCGGTCATGGCTACTCCTGATCTGAGCTGTCCGGGCGAGCTGCACCGGGCTGTGGTGGTGACCACGAGCTTGCGGCGATGTAAACCAGGCAGTCGCTGACATCCGGGATAACCGAACAGGGACGTTCCCGACCGCGCACATGTTCAGGACCACGGGATTTCCGCCTTCCGACCAGCAACCCCTTCCTAGCGTCGAGCCCATTACCCGAGAGTTCAGGGAAGGCCGCACAGATGAGTCGATTGAAAGCTGCGATCGTCGGATCCGGCAACATCGGAACAGACCTGATGTACAAGTTGCTGCGATCCGAGCACGTCGATCCCATGTACATGATCGGTATCGATCCGACCAGCGAGGGGCTCGAACGAGCCCGACAGGAAGGCCTCGAGGCCTCCGCAAAGGGAATCGACTGGTTACTCAACCGGCCCGACCTTCCCGACGTGGTCTTCGAAGCGACATCAGCGAAAGTCCACGCCGCCGCTGCCCCGCGCTACGCCGAAGCCGGCATCCGCGCGATCGATCTGACACCTGCCTCAGTGGGCCCGTACGTGGTGCCGGCCGTGAACCTCAGCACGCACCTGGACGCGCCGAACGTGAACATGGTCAGTTGCGCCGGCCAGGCCACCATCCCGATCCTGTATGCCATCAACGAGGTCGCCGACGCGTCCTACGGCGAGATCGTCGCTGCCATCGCCTCGCACAGCGCCGGACCCGGCACCCGGCAGAACCTCAGCGAGTTCAGCGAGAAAACCGGCAAGGCACTTGCCCAGGTCGCCGGAGCCGATCGCGCCAAGGCCATCTCGGTGATCAACCCAGCCGAACCACCGATGAACATGCGCGACACGGTCTACGCCAAAGTCCGCAACCCCGACCCGGCCGCGATCGAGCGCGCAGTGATCGACATGGTCGCCAAGGTCCAGCAGTACGTCCCCGGCTACACCCTGCGCCTGGTCGACGTCGACGGCGACCAGGTCACCGTCATGCTCGAGGTCGTCGGCGCCGGCGACTTCTTGCCCACCTACGCCGGAAATCTCGACATCATCACCGCCGCCGCCGTGCAGGTCGCCGACGTCATGGCCCAGCGCACCCTCGTCAAGGAAGCAATCCAGTGACCACCACCGCCACCACCGATACACCCCGCAAGGTCACCCTCGTCGACACCACACTGCGCGACGGCATGTCGTCGGTCTCGCATCAGTTCACCACGCAGAACGTCGCCGATATCGCCCGCGGACTCGATCAGGCCGGCATCCCGACCATCGAGGTCGCCCACGGCATCGGCCTCGGCGCCTCGTCCATCCAGTACGGCTTCGCCGCCGCCACCGACCCCGAGTACGTGCGCGCCGCGGTCGACGCCGTCGACAACGCCGACATCGCCGCGCTCTACGTGCCAGGCATCGCTACCCTCGCCGAACTGCAAAGAGCGATCGACGCGGGCATCAAAACCGTCCGGGTAGCGGTGCACTGCACCGAAGCCGACTGCGGCCAGCAACCCATCGAATGGGCGAAAGAACACGGCCTCAACGTCATGACGTTCCTGATGATGAGCCACAAACTCGACCCCGAGCCGCTCGCCGAGCAAGCCGCCAAGCTCGATTCCTACGGCGCCGACGTCGTCTACGTCGTCGACTCTGCCGGCGCCATGGTGCCGCAGCACGCCGGCGAGCGCGTCGCCGCGCTGCGGCAGGCGATCTCCGCCGACATCGGCTTCCACGCCCACAACAACCTCGGGGTCGGTATCGCCAACGCTTTGGCCGCCGCGGAGAACGGGGCGACATTCATCGACGGATCTCTGCGCGGGCTCGGCGCCAGCGCCGGCAACGCCCAGACCGAGGTATTGGCCGCCGCGTTCGAACGAGCCGGCTGGGACACCGGCGTCGACCTGTTCACACTCATCGACACCGCCGAGCACATCGTCGCGCCGCTGATGAAAGAACCCCAGATCGTCGACGAGACCGCACTGATCCTCGGCTACGCCGGTGTCTACTCGACATTCTTCCACCCCACCAAACGCGCCGCGAAGAAATTCGGTGTCTCCACCCGCGACATCCTGATCGAACTCGGCCGACGCGGTGTCATCGGCGGCCAGGAGGACATGATCATCGACGTCGCTTCCGAGCTCGCCGGCCGCACCTACGAACTCCCGGCCCGCGCCGGAGTCTGACACAGGAGACTGTCATGACCCACACCCACAACGCACCGTCGACCACACAGGTCCGTCATCTCATCGGCGGCGAATGGAAGCACGCATCGGACGGAGCAACTTTCGAATCGATCGATCCGCACGACGGGTCGCTACTCGGTGTCGTACCCAAGGGCACCGCCGAAGACGGACAAGCTGCGATCACCGCCGCCCGCCACGCCTTCGACAGCGGGCCCTGGCCACAGATGTCGCCGAAGGAACGCGCAAAGATCCTGCACGCGGTCGCCGACAAGGTCGACGAGCACCGCGAAGAACTCGCCCAGCTCGAAACCCGCGACGGCGGTAAGGGCATCAACCAGTCCCTGCACGCCGAAATCCCGCGCGTGGCGCACAACCTGCGGTTCTTCGCCGACTACGCGTCGATGGCCGCCAACGAGGCCTACCCCGACGGGGATCTGCTGTCCTACGTGCTCTACCCGCCTGCCGGCGTGGTCTCGGCGATCAGCCCCTGGAACGCACCCCTGATGCTGGCCACCTGGAAGATCGCGCCCGCCCTGGCGTTCGGTAACACCGCAATCCTCAAACCGGCACCCCAAACCCCACTGACTGCACACCGCTTCGCCGAACTCGCACTCGAAGCCGGACTGCCCGACGGAGTACTCAACGTAGTACACGGTTTCGGTGGCGAAGCCGTCGCCGGCCCGCTGACCTCCGATCCGCGAGTCGACCGGATCACCTTCACCGGGTCGAGTGCCACAGGAGTCAAGATCCTTCAGGCAGCAGCACCCAACCACACGCCGGTCTCGGCCGAGATGGGCGGAAAGTCCGCAAACATCATCTTCGCCGACGCCGACCTCGACGTGGCCGTACCGATGTCGATCCGTGCGATCTTCGGCGGCAACGGACAGGTGTGCCTGGCCGGATCCCGACTGCTCGTGCAGAACAGCATCATGGACGAGTTCCTCGAGCGGTTCGTCGACGAGGCGAACAAGCTCAGCGTCGGCGATCCGAAGGATCCGTCGAACTTCATCGGCCCGCTCATCGAACAACGCCATCTCGACAAAGTCCACGGCTATGTCGAACTCGCGCAGCAGGAAGGCGGGAAAGTCGTCACCGGCGGCGCCCGTCTGGCCGGCGACGCCCACGCCAAGGGCTTCTACTATCCCCCCACCGTCATCACTGGGCTGACCAATGACTCCCGGACCGCGCAAGAGGAGATCTTCGGGCCCGTCGAAACCGTCCTGGGTTTCGACACAGAAGACGAGGCACTGCGCATCGCCAACGACTCACGCTATGGCCTGGCCGGGATGCTGTTCACCCAGAACCTCGACCGCGCCCACCGGATGGCCGCGCGCTGGAAGGCCGGCACCGTATGGATCAACTGCTTCTTCGAACGCGACCTGCGTCTCCCCTTCGGAGGCGAAGGCGCCAGCGGCCTGGGACGTGAAGGCGGTCAGTACTCCCGCGACTTCTTCACCGAACCGCGCGCCGTGACCCTTCGGCTGCGCGGCTGATCCGGTCCTTNGCGGCCGGTGCAGTAGGTGCTGCACCGGCCGTCCCCGCTTCTCCCCGAGGAGTAATCACCCGTGACCTGCCCCAAGTTGTGTGTCGTCGTCGGCGCCACCGGTGCGATGGGCACCGAGTTCACCCGACGCCTGGTCCGTCGAGGCCTACGCGTGATCGCGGTCGCGCGCAACGCCGAAGACCTCAAAACCCTTGCAGCCGAAAACAACCTGATCATCCCCTGTGTCACCGACATCAGCGACGACAGTGCGATCGAGGCGATCTCCGCCTATGTCGACGCGCCGATCCGGCTGGCCGTGTTCGCCGCGGGTCTGCCGGTACGTGGTTCCGCCGACACCATCAGCCCCGGCGAGCTTGCTGTAGGGGCGAACATCAAGGTCGGCGGGCTGGTACGGCTGCTGCACGCAGTCCGCGGCCAGCTGGTCCCCGGATCGCGATTCGTCGCCGTCGCCGGATCGCTCGGTTTCGAACCCGGCCCGCTCGACGCCGCGCCGGGCACCGTCAACGCCGCAGTGTTCAATCTGATGCGCCAGCTCAGCGCCCTGTACGGACCGAAGGGCATCACCACACACACCATCGCGCCCGGCCCGGTCGACACGCCACGGCTCCGCAAATTCGTCGAAACCGAAGCAGCCGAGACCGGCCGCGATCTCGACACCATTTGGGAGCGCTACCGCGCCAAGACCACGCTCGGCCGGTTACCGACGCTGGACGAGCTCGGCTGGGTCCTCGAGATGCTGCTCGCCCCCGAGGCGAGCGTGCTGCACGGCAGCGTCCTCAACGTCGACGCCGGCACACGCCACGGCGTCCAATAGAGCACCACTCCCGAAAGGCCCTCTCATGCCTGTTGCACATTTCCATCTGCTCGACGGACGGTTCACCGTCGAGCAGCGGCACCGTCTGCTTGTCGAGGCGAGCCACTGCTATTCGGAGGTTCTCGACTCCCCGCTCGAGCGAGTTCGGACCTTCATCGTCCGCTACACCACCGATGATGTCGCGGTCGCCGGCGCGGTTGCCTCCGAGAGCAGCACGGCTGCACCGTACTTTACAGCCATCGTGCTGGCGGGTCGTCCTCGCGCACAGCGCGAGGAGCTCGCGGCCCGGTTCACCGACCTGATCGTCGATGTACTCGGGGTGCCGCGTTCGGCCGTCCGTGGTCGGATCATCGAGGTGGACCCGGCGAACTGGTTCATCGGCGGCCACTCAGCAGCGGGGGTACGCGCCGACGAGATCGCCGCTCGCGCGGACAGCGGATCGTCCATCTGATCTACCCGACACCGCAAGGGGGTGGGATCGACCTTCGGCAATCCCACCCCCTGTCCGAGGGGTTTACTCAGAACCCCCACGGGTCGTCGCGCAGCAACTCGAGCGACCGGAAGCTACCGGTGTAGAAGACGAGCGGATGTCCGTCGTCATACCACAGTTGCTCCACTCGGCCCACGTACAACATGTGGTCACCGGCGGGATACGAGGCGTCCACCGAACAGGCCAGGTGCACCAGCGCGCCTTCGAGGAGAGGAACCTCCCGGCGCCAGACGAATCGCACCAGATCGGGTTGATGGGCAGCTCCTGCGAAGTGCAGTGACAACGGCTCCTGATCTGTCGCCAGGATCGAAACACCGTACTTGCCGGTCTTGTTGATCCGCTCGTTCATCTTGGCTCGGTTCGCGATGGATATCAGAACAAGCGGGGGGTCGAGCGAAACGGAGGTGAATGCGTTGGCCGTCATACCGTGCACCGACGCGTCGTCCTCGCTTTCGGCGGTGGTGACGATGGTGACGCCGCTGGCGAACCGGCCGAGGGCCTTCCGCATCTGTAGGGGTGTGACCTCGATTCCGCCGTTCGGGGTGTTGTCGGTCATGGTCGTGCTCGTCATCGTCGCGTCCCGTTCAACCACGCACGATCTTCAGATCATCATTGCTGATCAAGTCCGGACGTGTCCACCCGTCGACGTTGTACTCGGACATGCACTTCTCGGCGAAGCCCTTGAGCTCGGTATCCAGTCCCTGGGCCTGGTAGGCGAACAATGTCTGGAAGCGGACGGCCTCGTGGTCGCCACCGTAGTTGCGCTCGTACAGCTCGTGCCGACCTCCGAACTCGGTGCCCACGGCATCCCACAGCAGCTTGAGCAGCTGCACACGATCGATCGCGGTGATGCCGTTGGACCCGCGCACGTACTGGTCGAGGTAGGGCCGGATGTCGGGGTTACCCCAGTCGCTCGAATGCGAATTCAGGTAGATCAAGCTGCTACCGAGCGTCTGCTGGATGATCTCCTTGATCCGCGGATAGCCCACCCCCATGAACGTGCGATAGGCCAGACCGTAGTTCAGGTTCGGCTGCACAGCCCCGTTCACCCACTCATCGGGAGACTTGGCCATCGCATCCGACAAGCCCCAGAACATATCGCGCCAGTTGAGGATCTCGCCGATCTGCATCTGGACACCACGAAAATTGTTGGTACCTGTCGTCTCCACCGCCTTCAGAACACAGCCGGCGATGAAGTCGAGCTTGACCGCCAAGCGTGCACAACCATGGAACATGAACCGAGCCATGAACCCGGACTTCGTCACAAATCCGTTCGTGGTGTCCGCGTCATAGGCAAACACGTTCTCCCACGGAACCAGCACACGATCGAACACCATGATCGCGTCGTTCTCGTCGAAGCGGCTCGACAAGGGATTATCGAACGGGCTGCCCATCACTGCAGCGTTCATCTCGTAGGACGTCCGACAGAACAGCTTCAAGCCCGGCGAGTCCATCGGAATAGTGAAGATCAACCCGAACTTCTTGTTGCGCAGCGGAAGTCCATAATGGGCGATGAAATTGGCATTGGTGATCGCAGACCCGGTCGCCACCACTTTGGCGCCGGAAACGATCACGCCGGCGTCGGTTTCCTCCACCACATGTACGCAGATGTCCGCGGTCTCGTCGGCAGGCTTATCACGGTCGATGGGCGGATTGACGATCGCGTGATTGAGATAGAGCACCCGCTCCTGCGCCTTCTTGTACCAGTCGAGTGCGTTCTGCCTGTACTCACCGTAGAAGTCCGCGTTGGCACCGAGGGTCCCGAGGAAAGAGGCCTTGTAGTCGGGCGACCGGCCCATCCACCCGTACACCTCACGTTGCCACGCGACGATCGCGTCGCGGGACAGAAGAAGATCGTCGGAACTGTGGGCGGTCTTGAAGAACGGGTGCGTGAATCCACCGTTACCCGTATCGGTCGGCACCGCCAGCACCCCCTGGGCTTCGGGGGTATGAAGCGCGTCGTACATCCGAGCGATCGAGCGAACCGAATTCCGGAAAGCCGGATGAGTCGTGACATCCGGGACACGTTCTCCGCGGAAATACACTTCGCGTCCATCCTTCAAGGACTCGATGTACTCCGCGCCGGTCATCGGCCGGACATCGTTGGGGGTTCCGGTGGAGGTCTCGAGAATAGTTGGCGTCGTCACGTGCTCACTCCTGTTGTCGAGCTCAGACCGAGACGGTGTTCTCGGCCGATGCGAATCCAGGCGCCGCTCCGAGGCAATTCCGCACTCGACGGTCCGTACAGAGCCAGCTCCCTGTGACACGGAACACTAGATTCCGGAGGTACCGATAAACATGACTGAGCGCGAACGATGGAGTGACTCCACGCGTAAATCCACCAAACCCACTGTGGTATCTCTCGATACGCGAGGGCTCGACTCCACGGAAGGCCGTAATCTGTGGGCGAACACAGTCGGCACCCTCTATTGCGAGTCGGACGTGGCATGGCCCAATCCACGCCAACCGTTCATCGCAGAATGGGGCGGTCATCCCATCGGAGAACTGCATGTCAGCACGATGCGCGCGGACGTCCACTCGGTCATCCGTTCGCCGGCGATGGTGCGTTCGGACGACGCGGGAGACTTCCTCGTGTTGGTGGTGACCGACGGTAACGTCCGCGTCACCCAAAACGGACGCAGCGGAGTTCTCGAGCAGGGATCGTTCGCGTTACTGGACTGCGCCGCCCCGTTCGAATTCGAAGCCGAGTCGAATTTTCGTCAGGTCGTCATCGACACTCCCAGACCCCTGCTCGAAGCGCGGTTACCCCAGCGAGTACTCGAGCAGGGAACCGGGCTGCCCATCAGTGGGATCTCGGGAACGGGCCGACTCGTGAGCAGGTTCCTCCTCGACGTCGCCGAACAGGACCGGACACTGCCGACGAGGTCAGCGGTCTCGATATCATCCGTCGCTCTCGACCTGCTGGTCACCGCCCTCACCGACAGCGCCACCGAGACCGACCCGACGAAGATCAGTCACGCGCGTGATCTGGCCGAAGTGCAGCGGATCGTCGAGCGACAGCTACACGATCCCGCTTTATCACTATCCAGGGTCGCTGCAGAAGTGGGGATGTCTGTGCGACACATTCAGAACCTCTTCCGTGAGCAAGGCACGGCCCCTCGCGCCTGGCTGTACCGCACACGGGTGGAGCGAGCACGTAAGTACCTCCTGAGCACCGATCTGACAGTCGCCGAAGTGAGTGAGCAATCAGGCTTTCGCGATGTGTCCCATTTCAGCCGCACATTCCGCGCCGCATACGGTTCCAGCCCTGGCCGTTATCGAACCGAACACCGCTGACCTACACAGGTGGCCCGATTCGCTCCGGGTCACCTCCGCGGCTCATGCCGACAGTCGAGCCGGTCCTGCGCCCTCTACCGCGAACTCTTCCGTCGAGACAGTTCGCGAGATCGACACCAGATGCATGCCGACTACGCGGACGTAGGACACGGGTGCTTCGCGGCGAAGTCGAGCGTCATGGGGTTCCGGTCGGTGTCACTCCTTCAGGTGATCCAATCGCCCCAGGCGGAGCAGCGCGGGTCACGATCTACTCCGTTCGGGACGAGTGCGGACGCGGAAGCTGTGGGCGTGACTCCGGGGAGCGAATACCTCCTATATTCGAAGCCGGTGTGATCTGCAACACTAGGATATGGAGGTGAGCAGCGACATGACCGACAGTGCACAGAACAATGACTCCGATTGCACCGACAAGGGCAGCGCCAAGGTCGTAATCAGCACACGCGAGCTCGAATCGAGCGAGGTACGTTCGCGGTGGGTAGACACACTCGACTCGACATACTGCGAACTCGACGTCGACTGGCCTGACATATCGGACTCGTTCGGGGCGGAACTATCGGTGCGTCCCTTCGTCGACGTCACAGTCAGTGTCGTACGCGCAGACCCACACACAGTAATCCGCACCCCGAACATGATCTCGTCCGATCCCAACGACGACTACCTACTGTGCTTGATCACGAGCGGTACAGCGGTCATCGGTCAACACTCTCGGTCCGCAAAGCTCGAAAGCGGGGCGTTCGGAATCCTCGACTCATCGGCGCCGTTCATCGTCGACGCCCAGACCGAGTTCGAGCAGATTGTCGTCCGCGCGCCGCGCGCGGTGTTTGCGCCACATCTTCCCCTGGAAGCCGTAGCGGAGATTACCGGTGAAGGTTTTTCCGGCCACAGCGGCATCAGCCGATACGTCTCTCGCCTATTCGTCGACATGGCAACTGACGACTCCCTTCTTTCGCCCAACTCCTCAGCCTCCGTTGCCGCGTGCGCGATGGACCTACTCGTATCCGCCATCAGTGAACGCACAACTCCGTTCAACACCACCAAACGAGTTCACAACAAGGACTTTCGAGTCATACAGCAGGCAATGCAACGACACATGACAGACCCCGACTACTCGATCAGCGACCTTGCAGCCGAACTGGGAATGTCCGTGCGGTACATCCACAAACTATTCAGCGCAGCAGGCACGACACCACGCACATGGCTGAATCAACAGCGGCTCGAGCGAGCTCGCAAACTCTTGCTGAGCACCGACGCCACGATCTCTACCATCAGCGTCCGCGTAGGTTTCCGCGATGTCTCGCATTTCAGTCGAGCGTTCCGACGTCGCTTCGGGACCAGCCCACTGCATTTCCGCATGCAGCAACTCGGCACCAGCACCAGCAGCGACAACGGGTGACCAGACCGCCACGTTCTGACCTGTAGCCGTCATCGTGTATTCAATAGCGGTTTTCGAACTCCCGCAACGGTGTTCAGCAACCGCCGGTAAGCTGTTGAGCAATNGCTGGCGCGTCCGCAAATCGGACGCGCCAGCACCAGCGTTGAATCTCGCCGACTCCCTCGTAGATTTCCGACGGTCTCGCCTGCGACGTCCAACCGCAGCCATCTGCGACGTTGCTCGTCTGTCCCCGGTCAAGGCATTGCCGGCGACGACGTGCCGTCGTCATAGCGGCTCTTCGCACTTGGTAGGGGCGGGTGTCGATCGACCCCGTT
>NZ_JTIZ01000109.1:0-2475 GCF_000801125.1 Rhodococcus sp. Chr-9 | reverse complement strand
ACCCAGCCGGCACCAGTACCACTGCTAACTGCGAAGAGCCCCGTAACTGCAACTGCGTAGAAACCAAGTTGCGACGCGTCGGTGGCGATCGGCATCAATAACTGATCGAGCCTAGAACTCGCGATTGTTGCGATCGTTCCGACCGAAGCGAGAATCGAGAACCGAGCGAAGTCGCCGGTCGCGGGTGATGCGGAGCCATTTGATTTTGGAAGAGGAATGAACAACATGCAAGACACGAGTACGAACGAGAGTAATGCTCCGGCGGCGAATGACTCCGCCGAGCGCAACCCCAATAGCGCCACGATCAATACAAACACGAATCGCGCAACTGCGGCGCCCCCACGCTCAACATCAAGCAAGCGCCAGCGCCCGACGCCCTGCCATGCCCCTCTTCGAATTTGTACTACTACGGATAGAACTATCGCAGTCCAACACAACAAAATGGTAGCGTACGGGATATTTTGGCGCTCACTCACTACACGGCCATAGAACACCATCGCAACGACGATTATGATCGTAGGGAGCATCGCCGTCGTGAGTCCGATCTGGTAACAGCGTCGCGGGGAGTTTCCTCGCGCGATATATACGGCAATTGCACTCGGAATACCGATGCTCGCGATGGCTGACGCGATTGTGATGGGTTGCATAATGCTTGCAAACTGACCCCTCCCATCAGGCCCCATCGCTCGTGCTAATATCGGCCCGCTCAATATTCCCAGGGCAGGGCCAAGCGCATACAGGACGATGCTACGGATTTTATCGCCCGAAATTCGATTCGCGACATATCCTCGGCGGTTACTGCCGCTCCATACGCGGTCCGAGAACGAATTGCGACGTGTCCGAGCGTGCTTACCCACCCGGGTTCTCACTTAGGAGATCCCAAGCCTCCTCGATACGATTGGTCCACGAGTGGCCTTGGGCCAACTCGGACTGCTTCACCGCATTCCCTTCCGACCACGATTGGATCGAACGCTCCACGTCCCGTGAAAAGTCTCCAAACGTCGTGATGATTACTCCCGGCGGGGCGCTAGCAACCAGGCTCGCGATAGGTGTAGATACGACACTCATCCCCGCGGCCATGTACTCATACACCTTTAGTGGGAAAACGCCCTGAGTGTACTCGTTCGCTCGGTACGGTATGAGCCCGACCATCGAACGGTTGAATAGATCAGAAAGCTCGTCAAGACTTAGGTTACCCAGATGCTCGACATTCGGTCGTTGAAGTAGCTCATCCAGGAACGAATGTCCCGCGATACCGTCGATATTGACCGGTCCCGCAAGTTTTAGCGTAAAACCAAGGTCAGCAACCTGTTGGAGGAGCGAGAAGTCAATCTTTGTCGGGGTTAAGTTTCCCGCAAACACCGCTTGCGGCTCACGAGGTGCCGCACCGGATCGCGTGAAGCGCTCCACGTCGGCAACATTTTGCCAAAGTCTGACATCTCCTCTGTACTGTTGAAGATGCTGGGCAACACCGCTGCTACTTGCCAACACGTAGTCAGAAATTGAGCAAAGCCGCTCCTCTGATTCCAATATCAGATTCGCAGGTACACCGGGCAGGGTGTGGAGGAGATCCACCGAATGATATACGACGCGGTCAAATTCTTTCTCCAACCCGTAGGTCAACGGAGAAAATGTCCAAAGTACATCCCGGCACGATTCGTCGATTCTGCGCAACAGATGGTCTCGAACCAGGCGCAGATTGATTCGACGACACATCCCGCTTCCGTGGAATGGAAGTACCTTTGGCGAAACTACCTGAAGATCACTGGGGATAGGACGCGAGACCTTTGAGCCGGATCTTTGTGTTTGGATCTTGCCCAGTATGCGGCGCATGTCCGACGTAGACAACGTCGGGGCCCGTAGACCCATAGACTCGATGTACGAAACCTTAGTTTTACCGGCAAGTCCAACTGCAAGGTATTGCTTGTTTGTCCACACTGCACTGTCAATGTCAGCCGTAGACAAAATTGTTACGCCCGGGGTCATTTCTTATCTCCAGACCAAACATGAGCCCTAGGCGAGTTTACCTTCTCCGGACCGACCCAATTCGTGATCTCCCGCATAAATTGGATTGAGTCAAATTGCTGCGCGTGGGCTGCTGATTTTTCCGGTCGACAGTCGATTGCTCGGCGAACCGCATCAGTTAGCTGGGCTGAGTCTTTAGGGTCGCAAAGGGCACCTGTTATCCCGTCCATCACGGTTTCAGCTACACCACCGACGGAGTTGCCAACAACGCTCGCACCAGCAGCCATCGCTTCCACGGGCATAATCCCAAAGTCTTCTACACCGAGGAAGATGTAGGCTAACGATTTTTGGTATAGCGCAAACAACAAAGCATCGCTTACCCGGCCCAGAAAATAGACCGGAATTTTTTCACTCTCGGCTACTGATTCCAATCTCGCTCGGTCCGGACCATCACCAGCCACGACTAACCTCAATCTTTCGCGCGGACCGCGTGCCGGCCTGAGCGGTCTC
>NZ_JTIZ01000108.1:0-506 GCF_000801125.1 Rhodococcus sp. Chr-9 | reverse complement strand
AACGAGACCACCGCGGCCACCCTGGGGTTCGCGGTCCATTTCCTGAGCCGACATCCCGAGGTGGTGGCGAAGGCACGCGCCGAGATCACCGAGGTCGTCGGTGCCGACGGCCGGATCGGGTACGAGCAGGTCGCCAAGCTGCGATATGTGCGGCGGGTGGTGGACGAGACGCTGCGGTTGTGGCCGGCCGCCCCGGGTTATTTCCGCAAGGTGCGTGGTGAGACCACCCTCGGCGGACGGACGCTGCCGAAGGGTTCGTGGGTGTTCGTGCTGTTGCCGCAACTGCACCGCGACCCGCTGTGGGGCGACGATCCCGAGCGGTTCGACCCGGACCGGTTCGAGCCCGCGGCCGTGCGCAAACGGCCGGCGCACATCTTCAAACCGTGGGGCACCGGCATCCGGGCCTGTATCTGTCGGCAGTTCGCGCTGCACGAGGCGGTGCTCACGCTCGCGTCGCTGATCCGGCGGTACGACTTCGCTCCGGAACCGGGCTACGAACTCGACGT
>NZ_JTIZ01000107.1:0-26417 GCF_000801125.1 Rhodococcus sp. Chr-9 | reverse complement strand
CAACGGGGTCGATCGACACCCGCCCCTACCAAGTGCGAAGAGCCACGAACATGCCGACCAGGTCGTCGAGGTGGCGGTGGCTGCGCCCGGCGACGGGGGTGCCGACGACGATGTCGTCGCCGCCGGACAGGCGGGCCAGCAGCACCGCCAGGGCGGCGTGCACGACCATGAACTCGGTGGCGGTGTGGGCGTGGGCGAGCTGCTGGATCCGCCCGTACAGCTCCGGGGCGATCTCGACGTCGACGCTCGCGCCGCGGAAGGACTGCTGCGGTGGGCGCGGTCGGTCGGTGGGCAGCGCCAGCAGGTCGGGGGCGCCGGTGAGGATCTCGCGCCAGTACTCGAGTTGCCGGGCGGCGCGGGAGGTCGGGTCGTCGACGTCGCCGAGCAGATCCGCGAACCACAGGGTGTAGTCGGCGTACTGCAGCGGCAGCGGCGCCCAGTCCGGGGCGGTGCCCGCGGCGCGGGCGGCGTAGGCGGTGACCAGATCCCGGGACAGCGGCGCCAGCGACGCGCCGTCGGCGGCGATGTGGTGCACCACCACGGCGAGCACGTGCTCGTCGCCGGCGACGCGGAACAGCCGCATCCGCAGCGGCGGGTCGACGGTGACGTCGAAACCGGCCGCGACCACCGCCGCGACGTCCGCGTCGAGATCGTCCGTGACCGTGGGGGTCAGATCCAGGGCGAGCGCGTCGACGGGCAGCACCTGCTGGATCGGCCCGGCCGGGGTGGCCGGGTAGACGGTGCGCAGCGCCTCGTGCCGGTCGAGCACATCGCGGGTCGCCGCGACCAGCGCCGCGTGGTCGAGGGCGCCGCGCAGCCGCAGCGCGATCGGGATGTTGTAGGCGGCCGAGGACGGGTCGAGCTGGTCGACGAACCACAGGCGTTGCTGGGCGGCGGAGACCGGGATGCGGTCCGGGCGCGGCAGCACCGGCGCCGGGGCGGGCCGGTCGACGTCGTCACCGGCGGGCAGGTTCGCCGCCAGCGCCCGCACGGTGGGGGCCTCGAACAGCGACCGCACCCCCAGATCGGTGCCGAAGGCGTCGTTGATGCGGGAGATCACCCGGGTGGCGACCAGCGAGTTGCCGCCGAGCTCGAAGAAGCTGTCGTCGGCGCCGACCTCGGCGACGCCGAGCTGGTCGGCGAAGATCGCGGCCAACGCGGTCTCGGTGGGCGACATCGCCGCCGCCCCACCGGCGCCGGCGAAGACCGGTTCGGGCAGTGCCGTGCGGTCGAGTTTGCCGACGGCGGTCAGCGGGATCTCGTCGAGCACCATGATCGCGGCGGGCACCATGTGGGCGGGCAACCGCGCCGCGAGCGCCGCGGACAGCTGCTCCGGGTCGAGGGTGCAGCCGGCATCGGGCAGCACATAGGACACGAGCATCTGTTCCCCGGAGGGCGCGGCGCGGCCCAGGGTGACGGCGAAGGCGACGTCGGGGCGGTCGCTGAGGGCGGCGTCGATCTCGCCGAGTTCGATGCGGAACCCGCGGATCTTGACCTGGAAGTCGGAGCGGCCGAGATATTCGACGGTCACCGAGCGGGCGGGACGGTGCGGGTCGCGGATGCGCCAGCGGGTGACGTCACCGGTGCGGTACATGCGCGAGCCGGGAGGGCCGAAGGGGTCGGCGACGAAACGGGTGGCGGTCAGGCCCGGCCGGTCGTGATAGCCGCGGGTGACGCCCGGCCCGGCGATGTACAGCTCCCCGGCGATCCCGACCGGCACCGGGTGCAACCGGCCGTCGAGGATCAGCTCGTCGATACCGCACACCGGGTGGCCGATGGTGACGGTCTCCCCCGGCACCAGCATGTCGGTGATATTGCAGACGATGGTGGTCTCGGTGGGCCCGTACGCGTTGTACATCCGGCGGCCGGGTGCCCAGCGCGCCACCAGTTCCGGTGGGCACGCCTCGCCCGCGACGGTGACCGCCTCGCATTCGACGCCGGTCGGGTCCACCGACGCCAGCGCGGCCGGGGTGGAGAACAGGTGGGTGACCTGTTCGCGGCGCAGCAGCGCCGCCAGTTCGTCGCCGCCGTAGATGTGGGCGGGCACCACCACGAGGGTCGCGCCGATGGCGAAGGCGGTCATGTACTCGAAGATCGACGCGTCGAAGCTCGGCGAGGAGAAGTGCGAGACCCGGGCCGCCGGGGGTGGGGCCAGGCGGGTGTGCAGGGTCGCCGACAGGTTCGCCAGGCCGCGGTGCGGCACCACCACACCCTTGGGGCGGCCGGTGGAGCCGGAGGTGTAGATCAGGTAGGCGGGATGGTCGAACAGCAGGGTGGCCGGCCGGTCGTCGTCGGTGACCGGCTCATCGCTCGCCTGCGCGATCCGCGCGTCGAGATCCGGATCGAGGACGAGCCAGGGCACCGTGTCGGGCAGCTCGTCGCGGTGCGCGGCGGTGGTCAGGCCCAGGATCGCCCCGGAGTCGGTGAGCATGTACTCGATGCGGTCGGCCGGATACTTCGGGTCGACGGGCACGAAGGCGGCCCCGGACTTGGCGATCGCCCAGATCACCGCCACCGATTCGACGGAGCGGGTGATGCCGACCGCGACGAAGGTCTCCGGTCCGGCGCCGGCGTCGATGAGGACGCGGGCGAGCCGGTTGGACCAGGCGTCGAGTTCGCCGTAGGTCATGCGCCGGTCCTCGCACACCACCGCCTCGGTGTCCGGCACCACCGCGGCGACCGCGCACAGGATCTCCGGCAGGGTCTGCGCGGAGCGGGCCGGGTCGCCGTGCGCCGGGACCAGACCGGCGACCTCGTCGCTGCCGACGAACGGCAGATCCCCGATGGGCAGGTGCGGGTCGGTGAGCACCGCGGTCAGGGCGCGGCCGAGTCGCCGGCCGGTGGTGGTGGCGGTGTGCGCGTCCACCCGGTCGGGCCGGTAGCCGGTGCGGACCTGCAGGGCGGTGCCGGTGGTGTCGATCGTCACGCGTAGCACCGCGTCCGCGGGGGCGGAGGTCGGGTCGTCGAGGGTGAGCACCACCGGGCAGGCGGGGGCGAGGCCGGCGAGCACGGCCGGGTCGACCTCGGCGTGGGCGGCGAGATCGGCGCCGAGGGTGCGCACGCGCCGCACCAGCTCGGCGAAGGGCTCGGCCGGGTCCAGCTCGACGCGCAGCGGCAGCACCCGCCCGTCGCGGGCCACGCCGACGAGGACGTCGTCGTGACCGGTGAGCCGGGCGATGAGAGCCGCCGTGGCGGCGTGCAGTACGGCGGCGACGGTGGTGTCCGGGGCGTCGCCCTCGGTGGTGGCGAAACGCGCGGCGAGCGCCGCGGCCGTGACCGCCAGGCGGTCCTCGACGTCGGCGGGGGTGTCGTCGGCGGGGGCGGTGACGGGGCGGGGCAGTTCGAGGCGTTCGGCGGCGTCGGCGAGCTGCTGCCGCCAGAAACCGGCGTCGGCGGCGGCGCGGCGGCGCTGCTCGCCCAGGGTCACGCTGGCCGGATGGATCACGGCGACCGCGCGGTCGGGGGCGCTGCGCAGGAAATCGTCGAGCAGTTCGACGAACCGGTCGTGGTGGGCACGGAGTTCGTCCTCGTCGTAGCGGTGCGGGTTGCCGCGGAAGTCGAGGAAGGTCCGGGCCGGGTCGCCGCTCTGATAGATGTTGACCAGCAGGTCCTCGACGGGACCGGAGGTCATGATGTGGAACTCGCCGCGGATGTCGCCGAGCACGATCTCCTGCCGGAACAGCATGACGTTGACCATCGGCCCGGCATAGCGGTACGGGTCGCCGGCGGCGCCGGTCTCGCGGCGGATGTCCTCGAGGCTGAATCGCTGGTGGCGCAGCGCCCCGGTGAGTTCGAGCTGCACCCGCCGCACCAGGTCGGTGCGGGTGTCGTCCGGTTCGAGAAAGATGTGCAGCGGCGCGGTGTTGACGAGCATGCCGCCGGAGCGGCGGGCCATGGCGGTGGTGCGGGCGAAGACCGGCAGGTTGATCATCACGTCGTCGCGGCCGGTCATCCGCGCCAGATAGCACGCGAACGCCGCGATGACCGCCGCCGTCGACGACAGTCCCGGTTCGTCGTCGACCGCGGTCAGCGCGTCGACGAGGTCGTCGGGGAGGATGTGGCTCGACAGCAGCGACACCGCCGCGGTGGGGGCGTCGCGTTGCGCCAGAGTCGAGCCGTCCTCGAGTCCGGCGACCCGCTCGATCCAGTAGTCGCGGTCGGTGCGGTAGCGCTCGGAGGTGCGGTACTCGCGGTCCCAGTCGTACAGGGCGCGCAGGTCGGCGGCTTTCGACGGTTCCGGCTCGCGGCCGTCGATCTCCGCGGTGTAGAGGGCGGCGATGCGGTTGACCATGGTCATCGCCGCGAATCCGTCGAGGGCGACGTGGTGGATGCGGGCGTACCAGAGGAACCGGTCGTCGGCGACCTGCAGGATCGTCATGTTCACCAGCAGGTCGTTCGCCAGGTCCACCGGGGTGGCGTAGTCGGCGGTCATCCACTCGTGCGCCGCGGCCATCGGGTCGGGTTCGCCGCGGAAGTCGAGCAGCGGGATCCCGTTGCGGTCCTCGACGGTGGGGTCGACGTACTGGACGGGTTCACCGTCGACGTCGACGACCCGCAGATAGGCGGACCGGAACTCGGCACCGGCGCGATATCCGCAGCGACGCAGCAGATCCAGGTCCGGGGCGCCGCGCAGATCCACATACTGCGCGATGCACACGGGTACCTCGGGTGCGAGCTGCTGCGCGAACCAGATGGCCCGTTGCGCGGACGACAGCGGGAAAGCGCCGACCGGTATCTGCGGACGACGGTGTCGCAGCGACATGTCCCCTCCGAAAGCGATGTTGTTGGCCGTGATCGGCGTGTGTCCCCCGACATCGCGTGCAGGGGCCGACCCCGGTGCCGCTGGGCGTGCGGCGCCGCGATCGGACCCCCGTTCGATCGTGTGATCCCGTGTGACCGGGACCACACAACAAGCTAGACCACCTGTGCGACCGGTACGACCGGATTGCGGCGACGACCGCACCACTACCCGCCGATGCGCCCCGGAGGCCGTGCCCGTGCCGCGACAGGACCGGTACGGAACCGCGAGTGACCTCGGAAATCGTTCCCGTGCAGGGGATCAGTCGCGTTTCGATAACGTTTTCCCGACGGCCGGGAGGAATGCCCTGTTCGTGACCGGAGTGACGAATGAGGTCGGCGTCGAAGCAGGATCGGGCTCGCCGGAAACGCCCCGAAACCGGACAGCTCTCCTTATTCTCGAAGCGGCCGTCACCATCGTGCCCCCGTGCCGCGACCCGTGCGTGATCGGATCGCGACCGGATCGTCTCGTCCCGCCCGCTCGACCCGATTCGAAGGAGCCCGAGATGTTGCGTCGCCGATCCGCCCCGCTCGTCACCGCCCTGCTCGCCGCAGCCCTGCTCGCGGCCCCCGCCCAGGCCGCCGCCGACACCGCCCCGCCGGGGGTGCCGCTCGATCAGCTGCGCGCGGAGGTCGCCGACTCCCCCGAGACCCTCGCCGCGCTCGAGCGGCTCGTCGCCGACTCCGGCTCGGCGGATCCGTTCGCGCCGCCACCGAAGAACATCCCGCAGCCGTTCTCGTCACCCGCACCGACCGTCGGTCCGGGCTGCGGCGGCGGTTTCGTGCCGTTCGCGATGACCACCGCGTGGGTGCATCCCGGCCCGCACGGTCAGGTGCCGTTCGGGTCGATCGAGGTGATCGCCGAACCCACCGCCGGTGCGCCGGTGACCGCCTCGGACCTGAAATTCGTGTGGATCAACATGGAGAACATCCGGGCCGGGGTCGCCACCCTCGACAACAACGGCGGCGGATTGCAGTCCACAGTGATCGACAGCGGTCCCGGCGCGGTGCTCGGCGCCCTGTTCGGCTCGCTGCAGTACGCCAACGGTGCGTTCTGCCAGGTGATCTACACCATGGGTGGCTTCTTCGCCTGAGCCCGCGCTCCCCGATCGGGGCGGTCAACGCAGCCGTTCGGCGTCGCGGGCCAGATCGAGCAGCTCCGCGCACAGGGCGGTCAGCTCGTCGGCCGCGGCGCCCTCGGCGACCGCGGTGGCGACGTCCTCGGCGGCGCAGCGCGCCCGGAACGCGCGGTCGGCGAGTGCCTCGACCTCGCCGGCGGTGAGCACCACCGAATCCTCGGGCAGTCCGGCGCGGCGGGCGCTGCTGCGCTGCTCGTAGGCGCGTTGCCGACACGACTGGCGGCAGTAGCGGCGTCGCCGCCCGGTGCCGATCTCCGGTACCGGGCGCCCGCACCACAGGCACGTGCTCGCTCGGGTGTCACGTCCGGTCACGAGCGTCACTGTACTGCCCACCTGCACCCCCGGCGGGGCGGCGGGAACCCCGGACGCACGGGCCGGTGCAGGCACCGTGCGCGCGGCGGTGCGGCGGGTCGGTAGACTGGTCCCTCGGCTCCTCGGTGGGCCGCGGGAACGGAATCGGCTCCGCAGACGTTGAGCACAGTGGACGTCGAGCCCGGTGTCGATGCCGCACGGCATCGTCACCCGGGCGGAGCACACAAGGAAGGACACCACCATGGCAGATCGTGTACTGCGAGGCAGCCGACTCGGGGCGGTGAGCTACGAAACCGACCGCGACCACGATCTGGCGCCGCGGCGAATCGCGCGCTACCGCTGCGACAACGGCGAGGAATACGACGTGCCGTTCGCGGACGACGCGGAGATCCCCGGCACCTGGATCTGCAAGAACGGCCTCGAGGGCACCCTGGTCGAGGGCGCCGCACCGGAGCCGAAGAAGGTCAAGCCGCCGCGCACCCACTGGGACATGCTGCTCGAGCGTCGCTCCGTCGAGGAACTCGAGGACCTGCTCAAAGAGCGCCTGGACCTGCTCAAGGCCAAGCGCCGCGGCGCCTGACACCCGCGCCGCCGAACACGTACGTGTGCCGCCCCGGACGATCGTCCGGGGCGGCACACGTCGTTACGGACCCCGCAAGCGCAGCCCGACGGGACGGTGGTTCCGCGAATTCGATTGCGGCCCCGCCACGAATCGATCAATCGTCGATATCGGCCGGACGGTGCGTGCAATCATGATCGCACGCCGATCGATCATGATCGGCACGCCCGATCCACGACCTTCGCGCCGGTGCTCCGGCGGGTCGCTTGCAAGGGGGTGAATGTCCGTGACCGACCGTCACCACACTGCGGCGGACGCGCCGCCGACACAGGCCGCCGCCGATTTGGCCGACCTGCGTGCCGAACTCGACGACATCGACCGGACCCTGCTCGACGGGATCCGCGCCCGCCTCGAGGTGTGCGGACGCGTCGCCGAACTCAAGCAACGCCACGGCCTCGACGTGCTGCAACCCGGCCGCATGGAGGTCGTGCACCGCCGCGCCCAGGACTACGCGCACAGGCACGGCCTGTCCGGCGACTTCGTGCGCTCGCTGTACACCCTGCTCATCGACGAGGCATGCCGGGTCGAGGACCGCATCGTCTCCGGCGGCGCCCCCGCGGACCGGGTCGGCTCCGGTCGCCGCGGCGACGGCACGAACTGAGGCCCGTCGTGTCCGCGCCCCGACCGATCCGCACGGTGTTGATCGACAACTACGACTCGTTCACCTACAACCTCTACGACCTGATCACCCGCGTCAACGGCATCCCGCCGCGGGTGCTCACCAACGATCGCAGCTGGGACGAGCTCGTCGCCGAACCGTTCGACAACATCGTCATCTCCCCCGGCCCGGGCCGACCCGACCGGGCCAGGGACTTCGGGATCAGCGCCCGCGCCCTCACCGACGCCGAAGTGCCGCTGCTCGGGGTGTGCCTGGGCCATCAAGGGCTGTGCCAGCTGTTCGGCAGCGCCGTGATCACCGCCCCCGAACCGGTGCACGGCCGCACCAGCCCGATCCTGCACGACGGCACCGGCCTGTTCGCCGGGCTGCCGTCGCCCTTCGAGGCGGTGCGCTACCACTCGCTGATCGCCGACCCCGTCCCCGACGAGCTCGTCGCCACCGCCCACACCCCGGACGGGTTGCTCATGGCCGTCGCGCACCGGCACCGGCCGCTGTGGGGGGTGCAGTTCCATCCCGAATCGATCGGCACCGCCCACGGCGCGCAACTGCTCGCCAACTTCCGCGACGCCACCCCGCCGCGCAGCCCGATCACCGTCACCGCCCCCGTCGATCCGGAACCGGTACCCGAACCGGCTCCGCGCTATCTGCTGGCCAGCCGCCGGCTGCCGCTGCACCCCGACCCGTCCGCGGTGTACGAGGCGCTCTTCGCCGCCGGCCCGCACGGCTTCTGGCTCGACGGCAGCGCCGCGCTGGAGCCGCAGTCGCGGTTCACCGTCCTCGGCAACGGCGCCGGACCCCGCGCCGACTACCTGACCTACCGGGTCGGGGAGGGCATCGTGCGCGAACACCGCGCCGACGGCACCGTCGAGGAACACCGCCGCCCCGTCTTCGACCATCTCACCGCCCGCCTCGCGGAGCGCCGCGCCGCCGCCCGCGACGACCTGCCGTTCGGGTTCGCGCTCGGCTACGTCGGGTATCTCGGCTACGAACTCAAGGCCGACGCCGGCGCGCAACTCGTGCACACCTCCCCCTACGCCGACGCCGCGCTGGTCTTCGCCGACCGGGCGGTGATCGTCGACCACGACGACCGCTGCTGCTACCTGCTCGCCCTGACCGAGGACACCGACGATCCCGAGACCCTCGCCTGGTTCGACGCGACCGCCGCGATCCTGTCGGCGCTGCCCGAACCGGTGACCGACGAGCAGATCCCGGTGCCGCTGATCGGCGCGGACGGTGGCCCGCAACTGCGGCTGCGGCACTCCCCGCAGCGCTATCTCGATCTGATCGCCCAGTGCCAGAACGAGATCCGCAGCGGCGAGACCTACGAGGTGTGTCTGACGAACACCGTCACCGTCGACGGCGGCATCGACCCGCTGAGCACCTATCGGGCGTTGCGCCGCATCAGCCCCACCCCCTACAGTGCGCTGCTCGACTTCCCCGAGGTCGCGGTGCTCAGCGCCTCCCCGGAACGGTTCCTGCGGATCGACGCCGACGGCACCGTCGAATCGAAACCGATCAAGGGCACCCGCCCACGTGGCCGGACCCCCGGCGAGGACGCCGCGTTGCGGGACGAACTGTGGGCCAGCAAAAAGGACCGCTCCGAGAACCTGATGATCGTCGATCTGGTGCGCAACGACCTGTCGCGGGTGTGCGTGCCCGGCTCGGTGCACGTGCCGGCACTGTTCGCAGTGGAAACCTATGCGGCGGTGCATCAGCTGGTGTCCACGGTGCGCGGCACGCTGCGTCCGGACGTCTCGGCGGTGGACTGTGTGCGCGCCGCCTTCCCCGGCGGATCGATGACCGGTGCCCCGAAGCTGCGCACCATGGAGATCATCGACAAGCTCGAGGACGGCCCCCGCGGGGTGTACTCCGGGGCCATCGGATATCTGTCGCCGACCGGCGCCGCCGACCTGTCGGTGGTCATCCGCACCCTCGTCGCCACCGCCCACGAGGTCACCTTCGGGATCGGGGGGGCGATCGTGGCGCTGTCCGATCCGGACGACGAACTCGACGAGACCCTCGTCAAATCCGTGGTGATGCGCCGCTGCCTCGCCGCGGCCCGCGACACCACCCCGACCAACGGAGCCGGGGCGGTCGGCTCCGCGGACCCGGACGATCTCGTCGACGGGCCACCGGTGCTGCCGGGGCGGGCCGGGCCGTGACCACGCCCGGCCGGGTGATCGTCGCCGGCGGATGCGGCGCCGTCGGCGCCTTGCTCACCGCGGCGTTGCGCGAGGCCGGCCGTCAGGTGCTCGTCGTCGACCCGGCCGCCGCCCCGGCTGCACCCGGGATGCTGCGCGCCGATCTGACCGCCCCCGACACCCGCCTCGCCGCGGCACTCGACGGCGCCGACATCGTGGTCCTCGCCGTCCCCGACGTCGTCGCCGGTGCCGCCCTGCCGGTGCTCGCGCGGCTGCTGCCCCCGCACACCCTGCTGGTGGAGACCCTGTCGGTGAAGACCCCGATCGCCGCGGCGCTGCACACCTACCGGCCCGGCGCCCCCACGCTCGGCATCAACCCGATGTTCGCCCCCGATCTCGGATTGCCCGGCCGGCCCGTGGTGGCGGTGCGTCACCACGACGCACCGGTCGTGACCGAGTTCGTCGCGGCGCTGCGCGACTGGGGTGCCACCGTGGTCGAGACCACCGCCGACGAACACGACCGGATCACCGCCGCCGTGCAGGTGCTCACCCACGCCGCGATCCTCGCGTTCGGTATCGCCCTCGACCGGCTCGACGTGCCGGATGCCGCCGCGCGGGTCGCCGCGCCCCCGCACACCGTGCTGCGCGCGCTGCTCGCCCGCGTTTCCGGTGGCACCGCCGAGGTCTACCACGACATCCAGCTCACCAACCCGTACGCCGCCACCGCCCGCCGCGCCCTCGCCGGCGCGGTCGCCGATCTCGACGCCGCCACCGACGCCCTGCCCGACTTCGCGGCGCTGCTCGACCGGGCCCGCGCCGCGCTCGGCGACGGGCAACCCGCCGCCACGCAGCTGTGCGGGCAGCTGTTCGCGGCACTGCCCCGCGATCCGGGCGCGGTCGGCGGTCCGAGCGAGGAAAGGAGCCGGACATGAACGAATCCGACATCCCCGGCCCGCAGCTGCGCGCGCCGGAACTCCCGCAGTACGACCCGTCCGATCCGGCGGAGAGCGCGGTGATCGCCGGGCTGACCCGCTCGTGGCCGCGCCGCGCCGCCGTCAAGAAACCCGAGGTCGACCTCGACGCGCTGTTCGAGGCGGACCGCGCCGACTATCCCGAGCAGATGCTGCCCTTCGCCGAGCATCCGCGTTATCTCGCGCTCGACGAACAACAACAGGCGCGGCTGCGGGCCTGGGCGTGGATCGCCTACAACAAGAGCGTCGTCGACATCGAACAGCACGTCGTCAACCCCGGCTTCGCGTTGATCACCGAGGACGCCTTCGGTATCGGCCCGTCCGACACGGTGGTCACCGGGGTGCTCCAGGCGATGGTCGACGAGCAGTACCACACCCTCATGCACCAGCAGGCCAACGTGCTCACCCGCCGCCGCCGCGGCTGGGCGCTGAAGGAGTCGGTGCTGCCGCCGTGCCCGACCGTGCGCGAGCATCGCGCCGCGGTCGCGCACGCCGAGACCCCGCGGGACGCGGCGCTGGTGCAGCTGGCGTTCACCACCGTTGCAGAGACTTCGATCAGCGCCTATCTGGCGTTGCTCACCACCGACCCGGAGCTGCAACCGGTCAACCGCGCGACGGTGGCGGTGCACCGCCGCGACGAGCTGTGCCACGCCTCCCTCGCGGGTGGGCTGCTCACTGCGGTGCTCACCGAACTCGACGACACCGATCGGGTGCGGCTGCTCGACGCGCTTGGTACCGCGGTCGCGGCGTTCACCGGCGCCGACACCTCCACCTGGGCGGCGATCATCGCGCGCGAGAACATCCCCGGCGGCGACGAGTTGGTCGCCGACACCATCGCCGTGACCGAGGGCCGGCCGGTGGTGCAGGACTGCAGCGCCATCCGCCGGCTGTGCGCGGGACTGGGGCTCGGGGAGGAACTCGACGCCCGCTGGCCGTGGCCGCGCAGCGCCTAGCGCCTCGGCCGCACAGCGCCTAGCGCCTCGGCCGCACAGCGCCTGGTATCCCGGCCGCGCGGGCCGAGTCAGCGACCCAGCAGTGCCCGCAACCGCGCGAGACGACTGCGCAGCCCCCACACGGTGACCCGCACGAGGGCCTCCTGCACGATGTTGCCGTTCATCTTCGACTCGCCGATTTCCCGTTCGGTGAACGTGATGGGCACCTCGGCGACGGTGAATCCGGCCTGCAGGGTGCGCCACGCCAGATCGACCTGGAAGCAGTAGCCGTGCGAGGCGATCGCGTCGAGGTCGAGCTTCTCGAGCACCTCACGGCGGTAGGCACGGTAGCCGCCGGTGATGTCCTGGATCGACACCCCCAGCGCGAGACGCGAGTAGATGTTGCCGCCGCGGGAGAGCACCTCGCGGTGCCACGGCCAGTTCACCACCGTGCCGCCGGGCACGTAACGGGAGCCGAGCACCAGATCAGCGCCGGCGTCGACCTTCTCCAGCAGCAGGTGCAACTGCTCGGGGGCGTGGCTGCCGTCGGCGTCCATCTCCACGAGCACCGTGTAGCCGTGCTCGAGCCCCCACCGGAAACCGGCGATGTAGGCGGCACCGAGACCGTTCTTCTCGGTGCGGTGCAGCACCGCGATGCGCTCGTCGGCGGCGGCGAGGTCGTCGGCGAGGTCACCGGTGCCGTCGGGACTGCCGTCGTCGACGACGAGGACATGGGTGTGCGGCAGCGCAGCGTGCAGCCGCGTGATGATCCGACCGAGGTTCTCCCGCTCGTTGTAGGTCGGAATGATCACCAGGGTGCGGGCGCTGGGTGCGCTGTCGTTCCCGGCCGGCGTCGCCGCTGCCATCAGAGGTCCTCCTTGTCGAACCGGCCACCGGCCGGTGCTCCTGCTGCGCCGGTGCTGGTGCGAGCTGCCGCACCGGCCTTCTCCCGCCGTCCTCGCACCAGGACGAAACCGGCGGCGGCCACGGCCGCGGCGCAGAGCACAAGCTCCGGCGCCACTCCGAGCCGACTAGCCAGCGTAACGTCTGCGCGCACGGGCACCTGCGCCACCAGGGCATCGGGCACGAACAACGGTGTGCTCTGCTGCACCCGACCGGCCGGATCGACGATCGCGCTGACCCCGCTGGTCGCCGCGACGATCACGGCCCGGCCGTGCTCGACGGCCCGCACTCGCGACATCGCCAGCTGCTGATAGGTCATCTCGGTGTCGCCGAAGGTGGCGTTGTTCGTCGGCACCGCCAGCAACTGGGCGCCGGCGTCGATCGAGTCGCGGAACGCCCGGTCGAAGGCCACCTCGTAGCAGGTCGCCACCCCGATGTCGATGCCGCCGGCGGTGACCATGCCGTCGCCGTCGCCGGGCACGAAATGGCCGGCGCGGTCGGCGTACTCGGAGAACAACCGGAAGAACGACCGCCACGGCAGGTACTCGCCGAACGGCTGGATGATCTTCTTGTCGTGCCGCTCCCCCGGACCGGTCTGCGCGTCCCACACGATCACCGAATTGGTGGTGGTCCGGTCGTCGTTGACGAGCACCGCCCCGACGAGGATCGGCGCGTCGATCGCGGCGGACGCGGCGGAGATGTCGCGTGCGGCATCGGCGTTGCGCAGCGGGTCGATATCGGAGGCGTTCTCCGGCCAGATCACCACATCCGGGGCCGGGGCCCGTCCGGCGGCGACGTCCTCGGCGAGGACGAGGGTGCGGGCGACATGATTGTCGAGCACCGCCTTGCGTTGGGCGTTGAAGTCCAGGCCCAGGCGCGGCACACTGCCCTGGATCGCCGCGACCGTCACCGTCGACGACTCGTCGGTGGCGGTGCGCACCAGCGGCCACGCCGCCGCGGCGAGCAGCGGACCGAGCAGCGTCACCGCGACCGGCACCGTCCAGGCCCGCACGGGGCGGGGACGGCGGGAGGCGGTCAGGGCGAGGGCGGCGAGCCCGGCGCCGGTCGCGGCCACGGCGAACGACACCAGCGGGGCGCCGCCGACGACGGCGAGGGAGACGAACCCACCGTCGGGCTGGCCGAACGCCAGCCGACCCCACGGGAACCCACCGAACGGCACGCTCGAGCGCAACCATTCGGTCAGGCTCCACGCCGCCGCGATCCACAACGGCGCGACCGGCAACGACCGCAGGTGCACCACCAGCGCCCCGAACAGGCCGACGAAGACCGCCTCGGCGGCGGCGAGCGCCAACCACGGCAACGGACCGACATAGACGCCGATCCAGGGCAGCAGCGGCACCAGGAAACCGAGGCCGGCGAGATAGCCGTAGCCGAACCCGGCGCGTCGCCGCATCGGTACTGCAGTCGATACACCGACCAGGAGCGCGATCCCGACGGGGGCGAGGAACCACAGCGGCCGCGGCGGGAACGACGCGAACAGCAACACTCCCGCGACGACGGCCAGCAGCGCGCGCAGCGCGACGACACGCACCGCCCGCACGGTGACCGTCGCGAAGGGCCGGCCGGTCACCGCGCGTACACGACCCGGCCGCGGTGCACACTGCGCACCAGCACCGGATCGGCGGTGCCCGGGGCGAGATCCGGCAGCGGCGCCACCCGCGACCGCGGATCCGTCGACCACCGCTGCACCGAATCCTTCGGAGCGCTGACCACCAACTCCCCGACCTCCCAGATCGCATACGACGCCGGCGCCCCCGGATCGAGGGTGCCGGCCAGACCGTCACGCACCCCACCAGCGCGCCACGCCCCGCGGGTCGCAGCGGCGAACGCCGCCCGCGGCGAGATCCCGCTGCCCTCGGTGCGGTGGTGCACCGCCGCCCGCAGCATCGGCCACGGCCGCGGCGCCGTCACCGGCGCATCCGAGCCGAACGCCAACGCCAGCCCGGTCGCTGCCAGCGGCGCGAACGCGTTCAACGCCGCGGCGCGGTCGGCGCCGAGCCGCTGCGCGTACATCCCGTCCGCCCCGCCCCACAAGGCGTCGAAGCTCGGCTGCATGCTCGCGATCACCCCGTACCGCGACAACACCTCCGCCTGCGCGACCGTCAACGACTCGACGTGCTCGAGCCGATGCCCGCGCGCGGCGAGCACCGGTCCCCCGACCTCCGCGGCGACCGCCTCGAAGGCCGCGACCGCGGCGGTGGTCGCCGCGTCACCGATGACGTGGAAACCGGCCTGAATGCCCGCCGAGGTGCACGCGCGCACGTGCGCGGTCAGCTCGTCCTCGGTCAGATAGCGGGTGCCGCAGCAGTCCGGCAGATCGTCGTACGGGCGGGCCAGCGCGGCGGTGTGCGAACCGATCGACCCGTCGACGAACAGATCCCCGCCCAGGGCATCGGCGCCGGTCTCGGCGAGCAGCTCCGCGGCTTCCTCGCCGGTGCGCACCGCCTGACCCCAGTAGCCGCGCACCTGCACCGGATGGTCGGTGCCGAGCAGTTCGGTGAAGTCGTCGAGCCCGGAGATGTCGGGGCCGGCGCATTCGTGCACCGCGACGTAACCGTGCGCGGCGAAATCGTCGAGGGCCGCCAGGCGGGCGCGGGCACGCTGCGCGGCGGTCAGCCCGCGGCGGGCGGCGCCGCGCACCGCATGATGCGCCGCGGCGGTCAGCGGCTGCTGCGGATCGAAGCCGGCCAGCTCGTCGAGGGGTTCGGCGACGGCCCGCAACGCGCTCGACGCCGCCGCCGAATGCGCATCGATCCGGCCGAGATAGACGAGCCGGGCCGGGGCGGCGGCATCGAGGTCGGCGGTGGTCGGTGGCGTCGGGTCGGGCCAGCGGGTCTCGTCCCAGCCGTGCCCCCAGATCACCGCGTCGTCGTGCGCATCGGCGTGCGCGCGGACCCGGCGCAATGCGTCGTCGCGGTCGACGGCGTCGGTCAGATCCAGCCCGGTCAACGCCAGGCCGTGGCTGGTGGTGTGCACGTGGGTGTCGACGAAACCGGGGGCGACGAACGCGCCGTGCAGGTCGACGATCTCGGCGTCCGGGTGCAGGGCGCGGCCGGGCCGGTCCTGCCCGACCCACACGACCGTGCCGTCGGTGACGGCCATCGCGGTGGCATCGGGGGCGCTGGCGCTGTAGATGCGGCCGCCGACGAGAAGCTGGGTGTGCGGTGCAGGGCTCACGAGTGCCCAGTCTGCCCGTTACCGCTCCTCGCGGCGGCGCGGGGTCTCCACGATCTCCCCTTCGAGCACGGTGCCACGGTCGTCGACCTGCTCGGTCACGGCCGCACCACCGGTCAGGTGCGGGGCACCACCGACGACACTGTGATCGACGACCTGCCCGTCGATCACCACCAGCCGCTGCGCGGAGAACCCGGTGACGCGGGCCCGCCGCGCGACCAGCGTGCGCACCGCCGGACGCAGCGCGGCGCGGGACGGCAGCAACAGCAGCACCCCGAGCACGGTGCTGACGATGCCGGGAATCAGCACCAGGGCCGCGCCGGCGCCGACGAGCGCGCCGTCGGTGAGCACCCGCTCCGGGGAATTCGCGTGCGGCGCCCGGCCACCGCGCAGCTCACCGAGGTTGCGCAGCGCGCGGCGACCCAGGGCGGCGAGCACGAGATAACCGGCGGCGCTGACACCGAGGAAGATCAACACGGTGGCCAGGGCTCCGAGGGTGGAGCCGAGCCAGGCCAGCACCGCGATCTCCGCCACGACGTAGAGCACGAACAACAACGGGTACACGGCGGGACTTCCTTCCGTCGGCGGTTTCTGTCCGGTCAACGAACGGGCCACCGGTTTTGCTCCCGCACCCGACCCGCGGATGCGGCGCGTGATCGAATGGCCGCCATGACTGCAGGTGACTGGGCGTTGCTGATGACCGCCGCGACAGCCGCCGGCTGGGTGGACGCGG
This sequence comes from Rhodococcus sp. Chr-9, assembly GCF_000801125.1. NCBI lineage: Bacteria > Bacillati > Actinomycetota > Actinomycetes > Mycobacteriales > Nocardiaceae > Rhodococcus > Rhodococcus sp. Chr-9. The sequence goes on along the minus strand of NZ_JTIZ01000107.1, from coordinate 10,056 downwards.
TGGTCGGCGGCGGCGGGCTGATCCTGCTGCCCGCCCTGTTCCTCGTCGCCCCGCAATTGACGCCACAGGCGGCGCTGGCGACGAACAAGCTCACCGCGATCTGCGGGACCGGCGCGGCGGTGCTGACCTTCGCGCGGCGCATCCCGCTGCGCTGGTCGCTGCTCGGCCCCGCCGCCCTGGTTGCCGCGCTGGCCGCGGCGGCGGGGGCGGCGGCGGTCTCGCTCATCGACCGGGAGGTGTTCATCCCGATCGTGATGGTCGTGCTCGTCGCGGTGGCGGTGTTCGTCACCGCCCGCCCGAAACTCGGCACCGGCAACACCCGCCGCCCGTCCACGCTGCGGCTGGCCACCGTCGTGGTCACGGCCGCGGCGGTGATCGGCTTCTACGACGGGATCCTCGGGCCCGGCACCGGCACCTTCTTCATCATCGTGTTCGCGGCGATGCTCGGCAGCGAGTTCGTCACCTCGGCGGCGATGGCGAAGGTGCTCAACTTCGGCTCGAATCTCGGGGCGCTGGTCCTGTTCGCCGTCGGCGGGCACGTGTGGTGGGCGCTCGGGGCGGCGCTGGCGGTGTGCAATGTCGCCGGCTCGGTGCTCGGCTCCCGGATGGCGCTCGCCCGCGGCGCCGGGTTCGTGCGGGTGGTGTTGCTGGTCGTGGTGATCGCCATGGTGATCCGGCTCGGCATCGAACAGTTCGGCTGAACCACCCCGCGGGGCTCGGTGCGGCAACCCCGATGCCGCACATCCCGGCGTTACCGTGGGCGGGTGAATGCGGTGGACGACGATTTCCTGGCCCTGCCGTTGCACGCGGCCGCCGACGCGGGCCTGACGGTCGCGCGGGCGGCGGGCGCGAGTCACGCCGATGTGCGGGTGCATCGGATCCGGACCGGGACGAGCACCCTGCGCGACGGCGCCCTGCAGGCGGCGGTGGACGACAGCGACTGCGGGGTGGCGGTGCGGGTGCTGCTCGACGGCACCTGGGGATTCGCGTCGCATCCGGTGCCCGGCCCGGACGGCGCCGCCGACGCCGCGGCCCGCGCCGTCGCGGTCGCCCGCACCCTGCGCGCGTTGAACCGGGATCCGGTGCAGTGGGCCGACGAAGCGGTCCACCGGGACGCGGTGTGGGTCTCGCCGTACGAGATCGACCCGTTCACCGTCTCCGCCGCCGAGCGCATCGCGGTGCTCGAGGACCGTTCGCGGCGACTGCAGGACGCCGACGGCGTCGACCACGTCGCCGCGAATCTGACGCTGGTCAAGGAACAGACCTTCTACGCCGATCTCGCCGGGTCGACGATCACCCAGCAGCGGGTGCGGATCCACTCCGACCTCGACGCGACCCGCGTCGACCGTGAGGCCGGCACCTTCGAGTCGATGCGCACCCTGGCCCCGCCGGCCGGCCGCGGCTGGGAGTATGTGGCCTCGGACCGGTGGTGGGACTGGAGCCGTGAGCTCGCCGAACTGCCCGAGCAGCTCGCGGAGAAGGCGCAGGCCCCGTCGGTGATCCCGGGCCGCACCGATCTGGTGATCGACCCGACGAATCTGTGGCTGACGATCCACGAATCGGTCGGGCACGCCACCGAATACGACCGCGCCATCGGCTACGAGGCCGCCTACGCCGGCACCTCCTTCGCCACCCCCGACCTGCTCGGCAGCCTGCGCTACGGCAGCGACGTCATGCATGTCACCGCCGACCGCACCGAACCGCACGGCATGGCCACCGTCGGCTACGACGACGACGGGGTCGCCGCCCAGTCCTGGGATCTCGTGAAGGACGGGGTGCTCGTCGGCTACCAACTCGACCGGGCGTTCGCCCCGAGGCTCGGGGTGGCCCGCTCGAACGGCTGCGCCTACGCCGATTCGGCGCATCACGTGCCGATCCAGCGGATGGCGAACGTGTCGCTGCGACCCGATCCGAGCGTCGATCGCAGCACCGCCGATCTGATCGCCGGGGTCGACGACGGGCTGTACATCGTCGGCGATCGCAGTTGGTCGATCGACATGCAGCGGCACAATTTCCAGTTCACCGGTCAGCGGTTCTACCGGATCCGCGGCGGCCGGCTCGCCGGGCAGGTCCGCGATGTGGCCTATCAGGCGTCGACCACCGAGTTCTGGGGTGCCCTCGAGGCGGTCGGCGGCGCGTCGACCTGGCAGCTCGGCGGCGCGATGAACTGCGGCAAGGCGCAACCCGGGCAGGTCGCGTCCGTCTCGCACGGCTGCCCGTCGGTGCTGGTGCGCGGCGTGAACGTGCTCAACACGGTGCAGGAAGGTGGCCGATGATCCCCGGAGACCGACTCGTCGAAACCGCCCTGGCGACCTCCCCTGCCGACGAGACCATCGTGATGGTCACCGACAGTGCCGAGGCGTCGCTGCGGTGGGCCGGCAGTTCGATGACCACCAACGGCTCCGCCCGTGCCCGCGGCGCCACGATCCTCGCGATCCGCCGCACCCCCGACGGCGCACACTGTGGGGTGGTCAGCGCCCCGATCGTCGACGCCGACGACATCGGCGCGGTGGTTGCCGCGGCGTGGGCGGCCGCGCAGCAGGCCCCGGCGGCCCCGGATGCGATGCCGTTGATCGACGGCGACGACACCGACCCGCAGTGGGGCGACGAGGCCGTCGGCACCGACGTCGAGGTCTTCGCCCCGCTCCTCGACGGGCTCGCCGCCGGCTTCGACGACACCGACGCCCTCTACGGATTCGCCCACCACCAATCCACGACGATGTGGCTGGGCACCTCCACGGGGGTGCGGCGCCGCTGGGTGCAACGCGACGGGTCGCTCGAGATCAACGGCAAACGCGGCGGCCTGACCGGGGCGAGCGCCTGGGTCGGCGCCGGCACCGTCGACTTCACCGACATCGCGATGGATCCGCTGCGTGCCGAACTGGCGCGGCGGCTGGACTGGGCCGGTACCCGCGTCGACCTGCCCGCCGGACGGTACGAGACGCTGCTGCCACCCTCGGTGGTCGCGGACCTGATGATCCCGCTGCTGTGGTCCCTGGACGGGCGCGGCGCCGAGGAGGGCCGGTCGGTGTGGGCGGGGCCCGGCGGAACCCGCCTCGGCGAGCAGATCGCCGCGCTGCCGGTGACGTTGACGTCCGATCCGGCCGCCCCGGGGCTCGGTTATGCGCCGTTCGTGGTCGCCACCGCCTCCACCGACAGCGTCTCGGTGTTCGACACCGGGATGAGCGCCTCGCGGGTCGACTGGCTCCGCGACGGCGCCCTGCACGCGCTGGCGTATCCGCGGGCCGCAGCCGCCGAATTCGGGGCCACCCCCACGGCGCCGGGTGAGAATCTGCTGCTCACCGGTGGCAGCACTGCCGATGTGGACGACATGATCGCCCGCACCGAACGCGGTCTGCTGCTGACCACCGTGTGGTACCTGCGGGAGGTCGATCCGGCGGTGCTGTTGCTGACCGGCCTGACCCGCGACGGGGTGTATCTCGTCGAGGACGGGCAGGTGCGGGCGGCGGTGAACAACTTCCGGTTCAACGAATCCCCGGTCGATCTGCTCGGCCGCGCCACCGAGATCGGCGCCACCGAACGCACCCTGCCGCGGGAGTGGAAGGACTGGTTCACCCGCACCGCGATGCCGCCGGTGCGCATCCCCGACTTCCACATGTCCTCGGTCAGCGCCGCCCACTGACCTCCGGTCCGGTCGGTGACGTCCATCGATCGGACCGGTAGGGGCTCAGAGCAGGTCGGTGAGTTCCTTGCCGATCTCCTCGGGGGTGACCGTCGGCTCGAAGCGGCGCACCACCGCGCCCTGCGGGTCGACGAGGAACTTGGTGAAGTTCCACTTCACCTCGTCGGTGCCGATCGCCTCGGGGCGGGTCTTGCTCACGTGCTCGAACAGGAAGCCGTGCTGCGGCCCGAAATCACCGGGAGCCTCGGCGCGCAGGTGCCGGTAGAGCGGGTGCGCATCGTCGCCGTTGACATCGACCTTCGCGAACACCGGGAAGGTGACGTCGAAGTTCACGCGGCAGAACTCCTGGATCTCGCTGTCACTACCCGGTTCCTGACCACCGAACTGGTTGCACGGGAACGCGAGGATCTGCAGGCCGCGCTCGCCCAGCTCGCGGTGCAGCGCCTCGAGGGCCTCGTACTGCGGGGTCAAGCCGCACTTGCTGGCGACGTTGACGATCAGCAGATGCCGGCCGGCGAAGCGGGCGAGATCCTCGCTGCCGCCGTCGGCGGTGGCCACGGTGTACTCGTGCACGGACATGCGCTCTCCTGAACTGGGTTCGATCGGCTCGGCCCCGCAGGTGAGGCCGAGATCACCACGGACCCTACGGGATCGGACGACCCGGGCGGGGCTGCTGGTGCGGGGTCAGTCCAGGTCGCGGACGTGCCGGGCGGGGCTGCCCAGATGCAGCGTGTGTGGGGCACAGTCCTTCGTCACCAGCGAGTTCGCGCCGATCACCACACCGGCGCCGATGCTCACGCCCGGCATGATCACCGCACCGGAGCCGATCCACGCGCCGTCGCCGATGGTCACCGGCTCCCCCGTCAGCGTCGACGCGCGCTGTTCGGCGGTGCCCATGCGGTGGCTGCTGGTGAGCACCCGCACGTGGTCGCCGAGGAACACCCGCTGCCCGAGGGTTATGTCGGCGACCGTGTCGAAATAGCAGCCGTGGTTGACGAACGAGCCCGCGCCGAGGGTGAGCCGGCCGAGGCCCTGCACCACCACGCCGGTGTGGATCAGGCTCGGCGGTGCGGCGTCGACACCGGCGCGGCGCAACCACTTCCAGCGACTCGAACCGGAGATCAGCGGGTTGCTCGCGAGCGCCACCGCGATCGCCTGGGACCGGTAGGTGTGAGAGCGCGCCACGACGTCTACCGGCCTGCCGTGTCGTCGGCGGGATCGAGCGCACACGCCAACCCGACGGTGCCGGTGCGGCCACGACGCACCACGCTCGCGCCGACGATGATCCGGCCGAGCAGCCCGTACTTGCGGGCGATCACCGACCGGGCGTGCGCCGAGCCGTCGGCTTCGAGCACCTCCCCGGTGCCGGGCACCGCCGCCGACTTCGGGTTGCCGCGCGCGTCGCAGATCGCCAGGGACACCCGCGGATCGCGGCGCAGTCGCCGCACCTTGTAGGCGTCGGCGACCGTCCACACCAGCAGCCGGTTCCCGTCGGGCGCCGCCCACACCGGGGTGTCCACCGCGCTGCCGTCCTTGCGGTATGTGGTCAGCAGCACGAACTTGGCGGCGGCGAGGTCCGCGAAGGTGGGGGTCGTCGACTCGGGCATGGCCACCACCCTACAAACCGCCCGGTCTCACGGCACCGCTCGTCCCCCCGGCGCCGCGTTCTACGCTGGCGGTCATGGCCGATACCGCTGTCGACGTGCACCTGCCCGCCGGGCACCTGACCTCCGCGCAGGTGCAGGTGCTCGCCGAGCTCGCCCACACCCACGGCGGCGGCGAACTGCACCTGACCGCCCATGCCCAGCTGCGGGTGCGCGGCGACCACGCCGCGATCAGCGCGGCCGTCACCGCCGCCGGTCTCACCGTCGACGTGCCCACCCGCGCACGGCTTCTCGTCTCCCCGCTCAGCGGCCGCATCGGCGGACACCACGACCTGCGCGAACTCACCGCCACGGTGATCGCGCGCCTGGACGACCGGCCGGTGGCGGCCGGCACCGTCCTCGGGCTCGACGACGGCACCGGCGACATCGTCGCCCTCGCCCCCACCGTCGCGGTCCTCGCCCGCCCCGACGGCCGCTTCGCGGTGATCCGCGACGGCGCCGACACCGGGGTGCGCGTAGACCCGCAGGACGCCGCCGAGGCGCTGCTCACCCCACCGACCGACCCCACCGGGGATCCGGAACCGGTACCGGAGCAGCCGCGGCCACCGATCGGGTGGCTCGACCAGCCCGACGGGGCCGTCACCCTCGCCGGCGGGCTGCCCGGCGGGATCCTTCCCGCACGACTGGCGGAGTTCCTCGCCGCCGTCGAACGTCCGGTGATCGTCACCCCGTGGCGGTCGGTGCTGCTGTGCGATCTCGACGAGTGGACCGCCGAACAGGTGGTGCGGGTGCTCGCCCCGATGGGGTTGATCTTCGACGCCGACTCCCCGCATCTGCGCTGAGCCGCCGCTGACCTGCACGAACGGGCGGACTTCGCGAACCGGACCGTCGCCCCCGATCCGGCCCGCCGACGGTTCGGCCGCGCCTATCGTGGACGGATGAGCGGTCCGACAGCGGAATCCGACAGTTATGACGTGATCGTCCTCGGCGCGGGCCCGGCCGGGGAGAACGCCGCCCAGTACGCCATCGCCGGCAGCGACCGCACCGCGGTGCTCGTCGAACACGAACTCGTCGGCGGCGAATGTTCCTACTGGGCCTGCATGCCCAGCAAAGCCCTGCTGCGCCCGACCCAGGTGCTCACCACCGCCCGCAACATGCCCGGCGTCGCCGACAAGATCAGCGCCCACGGCGTCGAGGTACCGGCCGTACTCGCCCGCCGCGACAGCTTCACCCACAACCGCGACGACAGTTCCCAGGTGGACTGGGCCGAGGGCGCGGGTATCGGCGTCGTGCGCGGCCGCGGCCGCCTCGACGGCGAACGCACCATCACCGTCTCCGGTGCCGACGGCGAGCGGCGCCTGCAGGCCCGGCACGCCGTCGTCCTGGCCACCGGCACGCTGCCCTCGATCCCGGACCTGCCCGGGCTGCGCGACGCGCTGCCGTGGACCTCCCGCGATGCGACGAACCTGCTCGAGGTCCCCCGCCGGGTGCTGGTGGTCGGCGGCGGTGTCGTCGCCTGCGAAACCGCCACCTGGCTGCGGCAACTCGGCGTCGAGGAACTCACCCTCGCGGTGCGCGGCGACCGGTTGCTGCCGCGCGTGGAGCCGTTCGCCGCCGAACGCGTCGCCACCCGCATGGCCCACAAGGGCCTGAATGTGCGCTACGGCACCGAGATCCGCTCGGTGCAGCGCCCCGACGTCAAGGACACCGGCGTCGGCCGCATCCACGGCGGTCCCGCCACCGTGGAGTTGTCCGACGGCAGCACTGTCGAGGTCGACGAGATCGTCGTCGCCGCCGGCCGCTGCCCCGCCGTGGACGGGCTCGGTCTCGACACTGTCGGCCTGACCGACGGGAAGGTGACCGTCGCCGACGATCTCACCGTCGACGGGGTCGACGGCCAGTGGCTGTATGCGGTCGGGGACATCGCCGGTCGCGCCGCACTGACCCACATGGGCAAATACCAGGCGCGGGTGTGCGGGGACGTCATCGCCGCCCGCGCCGAGAACCGCCCCACCGACGGGTCACGATTCCGGGCGAGCGCCGACCACGGCCAGGTCCCGCAGGTGATCTTCACCGTCCCGGAGATCGCCGCGGTCGGCCGCACCGCCGAGCAGGCCCGCGCCGACGGACTCGACGTCGAGGTCCTCGAGGCCGACATCGACGTTGCCGGGGCCTCGCTCGCCCGCGACGACTACGCCGGCCACGCCGCGCTCGTCGTCGACCGCGCCACCGACACCCTCGTCGGCGCGACCTTCGTCGGTCAGGAGGTCGCCGAACTCGTCCACGCCGCCACCGTCGCCCTGGTCGGGAAGGTGCCGCTGGACGCCCTGTGGCATGCGGTGCCGTCCTACCCCACCATCAGCGAGATCTGGTTGCGGCTGCTCGAATCCCGCCGCAGCTGACCGCCTCTCGAACGTGCAGTTGTCGTGGCGACACGCCGCGTGGCGACGAGAACTGCACGCCGACGGTCAGCGCGGCAGACGCCGCCACACCGCGCGCGGCAGCAGGCGCATCCCGAAGAACACCGACGGCATGCTGCGCCGCACCCTGCGCTCCCCCGACGGTGCCGAGGGCACGCAGTTCCCCGCGGTCTACGTGCATTTCGGCACGTAGACCGGCGACTTGTTGGAGCCCGGGCCGACGATGAGCGCGGGTTGCCTCCGGTGATGCGGACGCCACGGACCTCATCAACAGCGGTGACTGTCACCTGATGCGCCGGTGCCGCCACCTACCTGCTCACCGTTTGTTTCACGCCCGTAGTTCCCTGGCTCCGACCGACACCACCACCAGGACGGTGGGTTTGACAATGTGACGGCCGACCGGCGCGGACGACATCGTGAACGATCGAAGATCGTCATTCCGATTCCCTGTCGATGTCCTTGTCGGCTCCCCGCGCCGGTGAAGGACAGTCGGACCGTAGGCTGGGACCAGGACGCGAGCGAGGGAAGGAGGCGATTGTGCTGGTAGGTGTGCTGGCCACAGTCCTCGGTTGTCTGCTCCATAAATGGGCAGCCGTGGCAGCCGCTCGACTGAATTTCGGCTCTCGGTTTCCTTATCTGTGGGGCATGTATCCGGTGCGTCCGACGCGTCGGGTCAAGCGCGCTCAGACAGCAGGGTGGCTGCTCAGCATTGTCGGTGCGTTCGGTGTCGCGAGGCGTTGTGGAATACGGCCCCTGGACGGAGTCTCGACGCCGTCCTCTCCATACTCGTCGTGGTCAACCTCGTCGTGGTCAACGCAGGTCCGAATCTCGTCACGACAGTCATTCATAACCGCACTGTTCCCCAACCTTGAGCAGTGGCGGTATCGGCTGTCGGGAACTTTCGCTCACGAATATTCAACATTCCCACAGACATCCGGCTGGTCCTGCAAGGTCGTGGACGCGATCGAGCGCTCCGAGACGGGCTGGACACGGACAAACGTCTACCTCGGGGTGCACGAGCGACGATGACCCTAGTCTCGGAAAGGTGCCTTTCGGAGAACTGGTCGCTCCGCCTCTGGGGCGGTAGGTGGACCCCTACCCGCAACGTCGCTGCTGAGGGGATCCCTGTGACTTTCCGAGACACGTCTCGACACCGATATCGTCCGGGTGTTCGCGCTGGCAGGTGTCGCCGTCGGCCTGATCTTGTATGTCGCCGCCTTCTTCATCACCGCACCGACCGAGGTGTGCATGACTCGACTGACATCGCACATGACCGGCTCCGAGGCAGTGGTAGCGACCTCAGCGAGCGCCGACAAGCAGTGGGTGGGGATCGTCGCATCCCGCTGTCAGTGGACGTTCGCGACCGGGCCCCACGCCGGCGCTTCCGTGTCCGAGCATGTCGTGGAATGGGGGCCGTCGGCATTGGCGATCGTTGGCCTTGTCGTCGCGGTGGCCGGCGTGGGGAGCTGGATGTGGTTCCGCACCAAGCACATAAATGTTGCGCGGACCGACCGCGGGTGACGTCACATCACGGAGGCGCGGATCGAGCGAGCGACACAGCAGACTCGGGGTCGTCTACCGATGCTGAATGCCGTTGTCGCTACGAACAATATTTGTCAGACCTGCCCCTGGTTCTGCAAAGTTATGGACGCGATCGGCCGGTCTCCGGCACCGTCCCGGTCCAGAAAACGCGCTCACCTTGGGTTTCGAGGCTGATGGTGCGTAATTGACAATTAGCAGCACCGACTTCGCACAAACCATGAGTGACAAGGGGTCGCGTCAAGTTATCGTGCGGTTTCGCTTCGCGGGTGTAGGTTCTACGAGTCAGTATCGGTTTCCGTATTCGTGTCGGTGAACCCTCTCATCTCGGCGTTTCCCCAGTTCAGAGGTAGAGGCGCAGCGAGATGAGGACGGAATGTCTGTGGACTTCGACAAGCTCGCAAGCATCTCTGGCATGAGCTTGGAACCGAGCAGGTCCAGAGCTGCACTTGCACTACTGGACGACTTTCAGCGAGAACCTCCATTGTCGACTCTCCCGTCCAGGAGTGTTTCTGGGGATCGGCTGCGGCCTTCAACTCGGTTGTTCGTGCAAGTTCGGAAGGCCTACCTGGGTTGTTCGCCAGATCAATCGCGAATCATAGATTTGATCAAATAATGTCGGTAGCGGGTTCTCGCCCGGGTCTCATTCCGCGAACCTAGCAGCTGAAGTGTCAGTTTCCAGAAATGGTTCTTTGCAGGAAGGGATGAACACCGCCATCCCGTCACAGAAGGGGTGGAAATTTGATCAAATCTTGGTAGTCTCGGCACATCCTCGCTGTCATCATCGAGCTGAACTCTCGTTGTGGAAGGAGTTGCTGATATGAGGGAAGACATCCTCGGCCGGTCCCGC